>JANMFT010000338.1:0-3710 GCA_031374255.1 Limoniibacter sp.
GCTATAAGAGCGTATTTCAAACTCAAGGCGCTAATTTCGCGCCAAACCAAACCGGAAAGTCGTCTATTGCCAACTTCTCTTAATCCAAAAATGGATAAACCTGAACCAGTGAACAAAAAAGCCAATATGGCTGCCGTTGAAGCCGCGCTCACTGCCATTCTCACCAGCCTTGATGATTCCAAAGCCGAAGATGTGGTCGCCATTGATGTTGAAGGCAAAACGGCCATGTGCGACCGTATAGTGGTTGCGTCCGGGCGTTCGCACCGCCATGTCGCAGCTCTGGCCGAGCATTTGCTGACCGCCATTAAAGACGCCGGTCACGGTGTTGCCCGTGTTGAAGGTATGCCCAATGCCGATTGGGTGTTGATCGACCAGGGCGATGTGATCGTGCATTTGTTCCGCCCCGAAGTGCGCGCCTTTTATAACATTGAAAAAATGTGGCAGGTGCCTGATATTGAAATGGCCGATGAAGGCACGGTTCATTGAACCGGCAGGTTATAAAACGCCACGGTTCATTGAACCGGCACGTTAAAAACCGCACAGTTCAATAAGCAGCATTTATGAATATCAGCCTGTTCGCCATAGGCCGCATGAAAACCGGCCCCGAACGTGAACTTGTGGCGCGCTATCTGGAGCGCTTTCAAAAATCAGCGCCCGCGATTTGCCTTGGCTTTGGCGGCCTTATCGAAAAGCCGGAAAGCCGTTTGCCTGATGCCCCGCAACGCAAGCGCGAAGAGGCATCATGGCTCATAAGCCATCTCGACGCGCAACCGGCATCGCTGCTGGTTTTGCTGGATGAAACCGGCAAATCACTTCCCTCAGAAGCACTGGCAGAAACCATCGGCAAAAAGCGCGACGCAGGTTCGCGGCACATGGTATTTGCGATAGGCGGGGCCGATGGTCATGATGACAGCCTTAAATCCCGCGCGGATTTGGTATTGTCATTCGGGGCCGCAACATGGCCGCACCAAATGGTGCGTATTATGCTGGCCGAGCAACTTTACCGTTGCGTGACGATTTTATCAGGCCATCCTTATCACCGTTCATAAGTCTCAAAATCATGGTAAACGCCGCATTAACTTTAGCACGTTAACCCGTAATAATGGTCTTTAAGCAAACAGTTTTGGCATTATTGGCAGCTGCACTTTCAGCCGGCTTCATGCCGTCATCATATGCCGAAGATATTGCGCCTGCCGGTGCTTCCCGCGCTGCCGCTGGCAACGAAACGCCGGAAAGCGTGCGAGATGTGCTGATTGATCAGCGCGGCAAAACTATTCTCGAAATGGATGAACTGACGCGCAGTCTGTCGGTCAGCGAAGAGCAACGTGTCAAATTGGCGGACGAAGTGGCCAGCCTGAAACAGGACGAAGCCTCGGTCAGTGCTGAACTGATTAAAGCGGCCAAAGCCGAGGAAACGCTCAGCACCGATATTGTCAAACAAAAAGAAGCACTCATCACTTTGGAAGGCGAAACCGCCACCATCCATGCCTCATTGATTGAGCGGAGCGCGGTTTTGGCTGAGGTTCTTGCCGCCTTGCAGCGTCTCGGTCTTAACCCGCCGCCAGCTTTGCTTGTTACCCCGCAAGATGCGCTAGCTTCAGTTCGCAGCTCGGTTCTTTTGGGCGCAGTTGTGCCTGCCATGCGCATAGAAACATTGGCACTGAAAGCCGACATGGAAAGGCTTGTGGTTTTGAGTGATCAAACCAAAGCCGCAACGGCAGATATCACGGCTGGTTTGCAGCGCCAGATTGAAGACCGGGCAAGGCTTGATTTGCTGCTTGAAGAAAAGCGCCGCCTTGGCGCAAGTTCAGCCGAGGCTCTTACCGCCGAAGCAGACCGCGCCAAAGCACTGAAAGGCAACTTGGCCAGCCTTAAAGCCTTGCTTGGTTCCATTGATAATAAAATCGCCGATGTTGAAAAAGCCGCCAATGCACGGCGCGTGGCGTTGGAAAAAGCCCGCACGCTTGACCCTGGCACATTTACGGTTGGGCCATCTGTGAGCTTTGCTTCGCTCAAAGGCCAATTACCACTACCTGTCACAGGCAAAGCAGTGTTGAAATTCGGTCAGAAAAACACCGGCGGCGTGACAGTCAACGGAGACACAATTCGGACGCGTTCTGCCGCCATCGTAACTGCGCCTGCAGACGCGGTGGTGGCTTTTGCCGCGCCTTTCCGCTCCTATGGGCAATTGGTGATTCTCGATACGGGTGCCGGTTACAAAATGGTGATTGGCGGTTTGGCAAAATTGGGTGTCAATGCCGGTCAGACGGTTCTGGCAGGCGAGCCTTTGGGTGTGATGGCACTGAAAAGCGAAAATGCCGCATCGGGAAATCTTCCCGAGCTCTATGTTGAACTGCGTAAGGATGGACAAGCGGTTGATCCGGCATCATGGTGGCGGCAACAAACTTCAGGATTGCAAAATGATGATACGTAAAGGTTCTTATTTGGTGATTGGCGCTTTGATGGGTGCTACCGCACTCACCGCTTTTCAAAACATCGGCAGCTCGCAGGCAAATGCCGCTGGTTCTGAAACCTACAAGCAACTTTCAGTATTTGGCGATATTTTTGAGCGCGTTCGCGCAACTTACGTCACTGTGCCGGAAGACAAAGCCCTCGTCCGCGCTGCCATTAACGGCATGCTGACCTCGCTTGATCCGCATTCATCTTACCTTGATCCTGAAGAAGCCAAAGACATGCAGGTGCAAACCTCCGGCGAATTCGGTGGCCTCGGCATTGAAGTGACGATGGAAAACGAGGAACTTAAAGTTATTACGCCGATTGACGACACACCCGCATCAAAAGCTGGCGTCTTGTCAGGCGATATTATTGCCGAAATCGACGGTGAGCCGGTGCGCGGCCTCAACCTTGAACAGGCCGTTGAAAAAATGCGCGGCCTTGTCAACACACCGATCAAGCTGATGCTGATCCGTAAGGGTGCAGACAAGCCGATTGATGTGACAATCACGCGTGAAATTATCAAGGTTAAATCAGCCCGTTTCCGGGTTGAGGGCGATGATGTCGGCTATATCCGGCTGATGGGCTTCACCGAACAGACGTATGATAACCTTCAGGCAGCAATTGAAAAAATCAACAAAGATGTCGGCCCAAAACTCAAAGGCTATGTCTTGGATTTACGTCTTAACCCCGGCGGCCTGCTCAATCAGGCAATATCCGTTTCGGACGCATTTCTTGAGCGCGGCGAAGTGGTATCTACGCGCGCCCGGGACCCCAATGATATTCAACGATACGATGCGCGTCCGGGCGATTTGACAAACGGCCTGCCGCTGATCGTGCTGGTGAATGGCGGTTCGGCGTCTGCTTCGGAAATTGTTGCCGGCGCGTTGCAAGACCATCACCGCGCAACGATTTTGGGAACCACCTCTTTCGGCAAAGGCTCAGTGCAAACCATTGTTCCGCTCGGCGAGAATGGTTCATTACGGCTGACGACGGCGCTTTATTATACACCCTCAGGCAATTCGATTCAGGGTAAAGGTATCGTGCCTGAAATCAAAGTTGAACAACCCCTGCCGCCGGAACTTGCAGGCCGGGATGTGACACGCGGCGAATCGGATTTGCGTGGCCATATCAAAGGCGCAAACGAGAATGATGAAGGTTCAGGCTCGCCAGCCTATGTTCCGCCGGAAGCCAAGGATGATTTGCAATTACAGCAGGCGCTAAAATTGCTCCGTGGTGAGGCCAAAGATCCTGCC
>JANMFT010000353.1:0-5666 GCA_031374255.1 Limoniibacter sp.
ATGGCGGCGACGCTGGTTGTGATGCTGCCGCCTATTGCAATCGT
The DNA here is from genome assembly GCA_031374255.1 of Limoniibacter sp. Classification (GTDB taxonomy): domain Bacteria; phylum Pseudomonadota; class Alphaproteobacteria; order Rhizobiales; family Rhizobiaceae; genus JALOTE01. The sequence continues at coordinate 45 of JANMFT010000353.1, forward strand.
AATCGTCATGCAGCGCTGGTTTGTGCGCGGCCTCATCAACACCGATAAATGACAGTCAAAGGCGAGGCATAAAAATGGCCGAAATCAGCATCCGCAATATTACCAAAGCCTATGGCAAAACCACCATAATGAAGGGCGTCAATCTTGATATCGGCAAAGGCGAGTTTGTTGTCATTCTCGGCCCTTCCGGCTGCGGGAAATCAACATTGTTGCGTATGATTGCCGGACTTGAGGCGATTGACGCTGGCGAGATTGCTATTGGCGGAACAGTCGTCAACGCGCTTGAGCCGCGAGAGCGTGGCTGCGCCATGGTGTTTCAAAACTATGCGCTCTACCCGCATATGAGTGTCGCAGAAAACATCGGCTACGCGCTGAAAGTTGCGGGAATCGCCAAGGCAGAGCGCGCCGCGCGCGTTGAAGCAACCGCAAAATCTGTCGGGCTAAGCGAATTTCTTGACCGCAAACCCGGCCAATTATCGGGCGGCCAGCGCCAACGCGTTGCCATGGCGCGCGCGATTATCCGGCAACCCAAAGTATTTTTATTCGATGAGCCGCTGTCAAATCTTGATGCCAAATTGCGCGGCCAAATGCGCCATGAGATCCGGAAAATCCACAATCAAATCGGCGCTACGTCAGTATTTGTCACACATGATCAGCATGAAGGCATGACGCTCGCCGACCGCTTGGTGGTGATGAATAAGGGAACGATTGAACAAATCGGAACGCCGGAAGAGGTTTACGAGCGCCCGGCCTCACTCTATGTCGCCGGTTTCATCGGCAATCCGGCGATGAATTTCCTGCCGGGATGCGTGACGCCGGATCGGCAACATGTCGAACTCGACAGCGGGCATACGATTGCACTTCCAAAGACGCTGGCGGATGTCGTTTATCCAGGATCTTTGGTGCAAATCGGGCTTCGACCAGAAAATATTACACTGGCAAAAATGGAAGGCAGTGCCTTGTCTGCGGTAGTTGAATTCTCGGAAGATCTAGGGGCAACAAGGCTGCATCATTTGCGGATTGAAGACATTCCGATTTCAGTTTTGGTCGACACGCGCGAGCCCCTTACAGAGGGCAGCACCATCGGTCTGACATTTCATGCAGGAGCCATCCATGTGTTCAATTCGACCACTGGAAAACGCATTGCGCCACTCATAGAAAAGGCCCGAGCATTCGCGGCAGCCGTGTGAGTGCTTCAGCCAACCTTGCCAATAATTGCAAACCTGAGCTGTGTTGAAAGATAATCGATTGCCGCAACCAGCACCAAAATCATCAGAATAATCGCTGACACGTGTTGATATTCGAGCGTGCGGATTTGCTCGACCAAATGCAGGCCAATGCCGCCAGCACCAACAATACCGATAATGGTGGCCGAGCGGGTGTTGCTTTCAAAATAATACAGCACTTGGCCTGCGATAACCGGAAAAATCTGCGGGATAATACCGAACGCAATGCGCTGTGTGCTGTTGCCGCCAGATGATACGACACCTTCAATCGGGCGTTTGTCAGCCACTTCAATGGCTTCAGAAAACAGTTTTCCAAATGCTCCGAAATTGGCGCACACCAAAGCGAGCACTCCGGCGAAAGGCCCAAGGCCAACAACACCCACCCAGATGAGCGCCCAGATTAATTCGTCCACACCGCGCACGGAATCGAGAAACCGCCGTGTGAAAAAATGCACCAGCCAGTTCGGCACTACGTTTTTCGCGGCTAAAAAACCAAAAGGAAATGCAAGAATCGCGGCCAGCAAAACACCTAGCAAAGCAATCGCCACGGTCTCAGCCAGAGCATAGGCATAGACCCCGAATTTTGCCCACGTACCGGTGGAAGGCGGCAGCATAAAATACATGAAATCACCAAGCTTGCCAAAACCTGAAAGCACGGCGTCCCACTTGATGTTGAGTGAGGCTAGGCCCAAAACGAGGCCAAGTAGAAGGGCCGCAACAAGCAAGAACATGGTTATGGTTTGCCTTTTGCCTGCGGCGTAAACTGCGCCGTGGCGGGACTTCATGGCTTGTTCATCGACCAATATTTTTGCGCGGGAACTCATCATTTGGCTTCATCCAATCCGATCACAATGTGGCGCAGGCGCTCGGTGATGGCATCAATCAACATGACAGTGGCAATGATCAAAATCAGCAGTGCCGAGACATCGGAATAATAAAATTTACGGATGGCTTCGACCAGATCCTGACCGATGCCGCCAGCGCCGACAAAGCCCATCACAGCGGCGCCGCGGACGTTAATTTCAAAGCGCAGTAATGTGTAGGATAAAAAATTCGACAGCACTTGCGGCACCACTGCAAAGCGCACCGTTTGTGTCCACGAACCGCCAGCTGCGCTCACGCCCTCCACCGGTTGCATCGAGATATTTTCCACCACCTCTGAAAAAAGTTTGCCCAATGCGCCCATGGTGTGAATTGCAATTGCTAAAACACCGGGGAGCGGCCCGAGGCCGAACGATGTCACGAAAATCAGCGCAAACACCAGATCCGGTACTGTGCGGCATAATTCTAAAAAACGTTTTGCTGTCAATCTAATCCACGGGTTAGAGACCAGATTAGCGGAAGCCAGAAAGCACAAAATAAATCCGAATATCGCCCCAACCAAGGTGCCGACATAGGCAATGACGATTGTTTCCCAGAGCAGGACGAGCCACTTGTTCAAGCCCCAAAACCATTCTGCCGGATCGCTGAAAACCGAAGCGCCGCCCTCAAGAGTGAAGATGCGGCCAAAATAAGAGAAAAACCGGAATACATTGTCGATAAAAGTAACGGGGCGCACTTCGGCAACAAAGCCAGCCACGATAATGGCTACGACCAGAACGGCCAAGCCAATCATTGTTTTGCGGCGTTTTGCCGAAATTGCGGATTTATATGCGGTGTCTAAAAACGCCAGACGCTCTGCGGGTAGGCTGTTGGACAAAGAACTGGTTACAGCCATCGTTTGGCCCTTGGTTGAAAAGTCGTTGGAACAAAAAGAAGCAACCGGCCATGGGGGGCATGGGCCGGTTGCCAGTAGGGCTGCTAAAGTTTAGCTGCCTTGTTTTTTACGCAGATCGTCCACGAATTTCTGCAACTCAAACGTTACTTTGTAGGTGTCATTTGTTACAGGAGCCCAACCGAGCCACTTGCCGTCTGACAATTTGTCAAATGCGGCTTTGTCTTTTGTTGGTGCTTCCTCATAGGCTTTACGGATGGCGGCTTTCAAATCATCCGGCAAAGCTTTGAGGAAAGCATCCGGCGAACCAGGGATAAGGTCAGATTTGAATACGATTTTATAGTCGGCAGCTTTCGCCATGCCTTTGCGGTCCATACGCATCAAATTGGTGTCTTCTTCAGAGTTCCACCAGTTAAAGCCAACATCGCATGTGCCAGCTGCGAGCGCCGTAATAACGTTTTCATGGCTGCCAGCATTCACGATATTTGCAAAGTAGGCTTTTGGATCAATCCCGAGGCCGTTCATGGCAAACAAAGGCACGTTGTAGCCGGATGTCGAATTCGGGTCGACGAGGCAAAGGTTTTTACCCTTGAAATCTTCCAGTTTGGTGCCTTCAGCACCGGCTTTAACATAGGCAACAGAGTAATAGCCGGTTGATTTATCTGGATTGACGTTGGTCACGAAAGGCTCAACACCACCCTCGGTCACTGTGAAAGCACGAACATAAGATGACGGGCCGTAACCGGCGATATGAATGTTTCCGGCTTTCTGACCTTCGATAACTGCGGCATAATCATTGGCAATGCGCAAAGTAACTTTGACGCCAAGTTCTTTTGAAAGATAAGCCATCCAAGGCTCAAAGCGCTCGGTCACGCCAGAGGCGTTTTCGGCTGGCACAACGGCATAAACCAGCTCAGGATACTGAGCTTTCCAATCGGCTTGGGCAGCGCCGGTCAAGGCAAATACAGCTGCGGAAGCAGCCAACAGCATACGACGGTTGATCATGATGATCTCCATTCAGGTTAGGGTTGATAGGTTGAGTGACGCTAAACTCAGGCAGCGACGGCCTGTCTTATGGCCTCAGGCGCAGATGGCATGTGCAATCCGGATGCAGAATTCGCATCCATGCCCTCATCCATCACGTCGCCTGATTCCAGCCCGTAAAGTTCACGGGCAATCTCGTTGGTCAGCGTTTCCGGCGCACCGTCAAACACCACACGCCCGCCAGCCATGCCGATCAAGCGTCCGCAATAGCTTTTCGCCAAATCGAGCGAATGCAAATTGCAAATCACGGTGATCCCGTGGGTCTGGTTGATGGTGCGAAGACCGTCCATCACCAGTTTTGTGTTGCGCGGGTCAAGTGACGCAATCGGCTCATCGGCCAAAATCAAACGCGGCTCCTGCACCAGCGCACGGGCAATGGCAACGCGCTGCTGCTGGCCGCCCGACAGGCTATCGGCGCGCTGAGCTGCAAATGACGCCATATCAAATTGTTCAAGTGCGGCCAAAGCAATAGCGCGGTCTTGATCGCTCCACATGCCAAGCACAGATGAAAGCGTTGAGACCTTGTTGAGGCGGCCGGTTAGTACATTGGTCAAAACGTCCAAGCGCCCGGCAAGATTAAACTGCTGAAAAATCATTGCACAATCAGAGCGCCAGTCACGAAGCGGTTGGCCTTTCAGTCCGGTCACGTCCTTGCCATCAAAAACAATACGGCCATCGCTGGCATCGAGTAGGCGGTTGATCATACGCAGCACAGTAGATTTACCAGCGCCGGACCGCCCGATTATGCCAACGAATGACCCATCGGGAATATCCAGCGTCACATCAGATACGGCAGCCTTAGTGCCAAAACGCCGCGTGACTTTGGTGAGTTGCAACATAGGATCTTGCCTCATTAACCTTGGGTTAAAGTTAGGCGGCCCGTGTCACAACAGTATGACAGTTTTTCTACTGGTTTATGACAGATCTAGAGGAGAGCTTTATACCCGCTCCAACATTAAGTGGGGTAGCGATGGAAATTCCACACGGATTTCATCGCCTTGATGGATCATGCCGCCTTCAAGCACAATCGTCATAATGCCAGCCTTGCGGATGAGCTTGCCGACGGCACTTTTGCCTAAAAAAGCTTGTGTCAGACCTGCTTGGAAATTGTCGAGCTGCGCACACGGGTTGCGCAGACCCGTCACGCTTAAGATTACGCTTAAACCGATATGGAGCCGCGTGTGGCGCGGAAGGTTGAGCAAGTCGATACCATGTGTTGTGATGTTCTCGCCAACGTCGCCGGGCCGAATTGCAAAACCCTGTGCACAGATGTCGTCGATGATTTCCGCGTGTAGCAAATGCACCTGCCGCAAATTGGGCTGGCTCGCGTCCGCCGCCACGCGGCTGCGGTGCTTGACAGTGGCGCCGCAATGCGCGTCGCGCTCAATGACAAGACCTTGCAACAATTTCAGGCTGGTTTCTGCTTGCTTGGAAAAATTATGGAACGCGCTGCGATGCAAAGCAATAATATGGCCGGTCATAAGAGTTTTCCTCCCAGCGACGCCCGCGCAATGATATGAAACCGAGCATCCGGGGCCGCTTGTTTGAAGAGCGCCAGTTCGTCAACCGTTATACTGGCCGCACCTACATGGCCGATCAGCAAATCATTAAGCTCGGTTTTCAGCACCGAAGCATTTG
>JANMFT010000368.1:0-9494 GCA_031374255.1 Limoniibacter sp.
CGCGGGATAATGTCCAAACCGTTCGCACGATAGCAAAAGACATTGATAGTGCGATTGCCGGCTTTGTGCGCGGGCAGGGTACTTTATGTCTTATTCTAGGCATTCTCTACGGCACAGCACTTACAATTGCAGGCCTCAATTTCGGCTTGCTGATTGGGTTGTTTGCCGGGTTTGTTTCATTCATTCCCTATGTTGGTTCATTGTCTGGGCTGCTTTTGGCGCTCATCGTCGCGGCGGTGCAGTTCTGGCCCGATTGGGTGATGATTGTCGTTATCGCAGTCATTTTCTTTGCCGGACAATTTATTGAAGGCAATATCTTGCAGCCGAAACTCGTCGGCTCCAGCGTTGGTTTGCACCCCGTTTGGCTGATGTTTGCTCTGTTTGCCTTTGGCGCATTGCTGGGTTTTGTCGGGCTGTTGATTGCAGTTCCTGCAGCTGCCGTTGTTGGTGTGCTCGTTCGCTTTGCGCTTGGCCGCTACATGACGTCGCCGCTTTACATCGGCCATAATGACTGAGCTTAAATCCACTTCACAACTTGCGCTCGACCTTGGCCGCGCAGAGGCGTTCGCGCGCGACGACTTGGTGGTAACTCCATCCAATTTCGCCGCAGTGGAAATCATCGACCGCTGGCCAAACTGGCCCGGAACAGTTGCGATCCTTACCGGCCCGCACGGCTCAGGAAAAAGCCATATGGCAAAGGCTTGGGCGCAAAGGGCAGGTGCGATAGAGTTGAATGCCGCAACAATAGGCCCGCTACCCGAGGCTGCCTCTGCCGTTTTGATCGATCCGCTTTTTGGCGAAAACTCGCTTGATGAAACAGGCCTGTTTCATTTGATCAATTCGCTGAAAGCTAAAAACGGCCAATTGCTGCTGACTTCATTGCAACCCATTGCCAGTTTGAACATCAATCTTGCTGACCTCAAATCACGGCTTGACGCCGCAACTCAAGCTGAAATTTTATTGCCTGACGACGCGCTGTTATCCGGCCTTATAGCAAAGGGTTTTGCCGACCGGCAGCTTACAGTGGAAAGCGATGTCGTTTCCTATTTAACGTTGCGCATCGAACGCAGCGCCGCTGCCGCGAGGCATATTGTGGCGTTGATTGACGCTGAAGCATTGGCCCGGAAAAGCCGCATCACGCGGGCATTTGTTGCGCAGGTTTTGAAAGGGCTGGAAGCTGACGAAGAACCCATGTTGTTTTGATAAGCTGTGCTACAATAACATCTTGCGTCGCCACAATGTCTCAGCTATTGCCACGTCAGTCGGAGCGTAGCGCAGCCTGGTAGCGCATCTGGTTTGGGACCAGAGGGTCGCAAGTTCGAATCTTGCCGCTCCGACCATTTTTCACAAATGAAAGTATCTTGCATCCACAGGGCCTGCGTGACACCTCTTGGTCATGACGCATCACATCGAATCCATTCTCAAATCCCATGATTGGCCACTGGGCCAGCGCATCTTTGAAAGCCTAATTGAGTTCAATCTTCGTGCGCATGAAGCCGAATGGGATCACAATTACGCCACGGTGACAGGGCCGCCCGCAGAACGACTTCGCACGCTCAAACTCGCAGCCATGCAGGCCTTTTGGCACGCCACTTTCGCGGGCGAAAGTCGCAACAAAATCGGCAAAAACTGGAGCCGGTTTGCAGACTGGTGCCTTGATAAAGCGCTAATTGAAGCGTGGAATCTCCCTGAAAACCGCAAATTTCTCAAAGGTGATCTAACGCCCGAAGGCGCAGTGCCCGGCCTATTCATTTTGGGCCTTGGCAAACTCGGTGGCAATGATCTCAACTTTTCATCCGACGTAGATCTGATCGCGTTCTTTGACGCGGAAACGCTGCCAGTGCCTGAAAATGACGGGCGAGGCTATGTTACCGCCCGCGTGTTGCGCGATATGGGCAAAATCCTTGGCTCAAACACTGGCGAACCGACTTGGCGTATCGATTGGCGCTTACGGCCTGACCCGTCTGTCACAGATTTGTCGATGTCGGCGGAAGCCGGGCTTTCTTATTTTCATTTTCAATCAGAGCCTTGGCGGCGGCTGGCCATGATGAAGGCCCGCGTTGTAGCTGGCGATCTTCATGCCGGTTGGCGCTTCTTAAATGATCTCAAGCCGTTTTTGTGGCGCAAAAGCCTTGATTTCCGAATGATTGATGAGATCGCCGAACTGAAATCCCGTATCCGCAATGAAAACCCTGACATTGCCGAACATTCAACGGCCAGCGATGATCTAACCACGGTCGATGATTTTCATTTCAAGCTGGATCGTGGCGGCATCCGCGAAATCGAGTTTATTGCCAATGCCCTGCAACTTGTGTGGGGCGGGCGGCAACCGAAATTGCGTGTCACACACACTGAAACGGCTTTAAATGAATTGGGGCAGGCGGGCCTGCTGGAGCCTGCCAATGCCAAGCGGCTTGTCAGTGCTTACCATATGTTTCGAAGGCTGGAAAATGCTGTTCAAGGTATCGCCAATGCGCAGGATTACCGCGTTCCAAAAACCAAAAGCGAACGCAATTTAATTGCCGCTTTGGCCGGTTTTGATGATTGGAAAGCCGCTGAAAAGCAAGTCATTTCGGAACGCGCTTTTGTGCACGATGCGTTTCAAAATCTGTTTCAAGGTGCAGAAGAAGCGGCCCCTGTGCATCCCGTCGCTGAACTAAAACTCAACAATGACAGCTTGTTAATTCTAGAAGAATGGCGCGGCGGTTTTATACGCTGCGGCGTAACCGGAGATATGCGGGCGACGCTCCGCCAATTGCCGGATGCGATTCTGGCCGCTCTGCCGGCGAAAACCAACGCCGATACAGCAATTACGGCGCTCGATAGTTTCTTCCGCCAGCTTCCGCCGGGAGGGCAATATTTGTCCTTGATGGCAGCACAACCGCAATTTCTCGCCGATATTGTGGAACCTATTGTGACCGGAGGCTGGGCAGCGCGGTTGATGGGGCAAACCCCGCATGTTGCTGACAGCCTGATTGAGCGGCGCGGCGACTTGACATCCAATATCGTGCCGAAACTGGAAGATGTTGCCTTTTTGAATTCTGAACGGGATTATGAAGCGCGGCTCGAAGCCTTCAGGGCTTTGGTCAATGAGCGGGTGTTTTTAACCTGCCTCGCCTTCCAGCGGGGGCTTATGGGCCACGCCGAAACCACGCGGGCGCTGACCGGCATTGCGGAAGTTGCGCTGGCGATTGGTTGTCGCCTTGTGGCCGACGAATATTTCAAAGGTAAGTTTCAATCCGAAGCCGAAATGCCAATTGCCATTCTGGCAATGGGCAAATTCGGGCTGGCTGAACTGACGCCGGGTTCTGATTTGGACCTCGTTTATCTTGCCCGCGAGGACGCTGACCTTGACACCGCTGACAGGTTTGCCCGGCGGCTTTCAACTGCGCTTGGCACCAAAATGCGTGGCGGCGTGGTCTATGAAATCGACACGCGGCTACGCCCTTCCGGCAATGCCGGACCGCCGGTGCTTCGGCTTTCGACGCTTGAAAAACATCAGATGGAACGCGCAAACACGTGGGAACATTTGGCGTTGGTTCCCGCACGGCTGGTCTATGGCGGAAAGGATAAAGCCGCCGTGTTTGAGGCAGTAAAAGCCAAAACGCTGGCGCGCTCGCGCGATAAACTTCAGTCAGCCCGCGATGCCCATAAAATGCTGGCGCGCCTGCGCGAACACCGCATTAAACCTGCTGCCAAAAACACGCTTTCCATTAAGCTCCGCCCGGGTGGCCTGATGGAAGCTGAATATCTTGCGGCGTTTCTGTCGCTTCAATCAGGCCGCTCGGTTTATAATCACCCCGATTTAATGCCGGAAGCTTTGCGTGACGCGCTCACCCTATGGCGGCACTTGCAACTTATCGCCCGTACACTTGGCGTGGAAGATCAAGTGATTAGCGATCCGCAAAATATCATTTCAAGATTGCCGGTTGGTTTGCAAATGGCGGATTTGTTTGCGGCGATGCACGATCATGCAAGTGCAATCACTGCATTGATTGACGCGATGATCATCAAGCCTTCCGGCCTTAAAGGCAAAACGCTTGAGGCTTGGGAAGAAGGGCCGGTGATGGAAGTATCCGCTTAAACACCAACAATTTCGGGCTGGTTTACCCCCACCCTTTATCCCTCCTTACAAGGGGAGGGGGACTTTAGCAGCTCATCTTTTTCTGCAAACTCAGTTTCAAGCACGAAATTTGCAAGGTGAAACTGGATGTTTGAATCTCCCTCCCCCTTGTGGAGAGGAATAGAGGGTGGGGGTAAAACCAGCTCGCAGTTTCAACCTATTAGCAGTTGATTTTCGCGCCGTTTCTCGTCAGATGTGCCAACCAATTTGCACACGGATCCCCCCATGCTCGCCCGCATTTACAGCCCTGCACCGACCACATCCCAATCCGGCAAAGGCAAAACCGGCTTCTGGCTTTTGGAATATGTGCCAGAAGTGGCCAAATCAATTGATCCGCTAATGGGGTATACGTCTTCATCCGATATGATGGCGCAAGTGAAACTGAAGTTCGACAGCAAAGAAGGTGCCGTTGCCTATGCAGAAAAAAACGGCATTCCGTTTCGTGTTGAAGAGCCCAAATTCACCACGCCGCGCCGCATGTCCTATTCTGACAATTTTGCCTATGCTAAGAAGCAACCTTGGACTCATTGAGGCTTTAGGCCCCGTAGCTCAACTGGATAGAGCACCCGCCTTCTAAGCGGGATGTTGCGTGTTCGAGTCACGCCGGGGTCACCATTTCTTGCGTTTGCCACCCGCACCAACCCCAACTATATCTCGCATGTGCTTAGTCTGGGCCAACCATGTCGAACGTCACGCCAACACAAACCCGTTCTCCGCTTGCGCGTTTCTGGCGCGGGTTGAAACATGCGTTCTATGACGTGTTTGATGCCGAAGCCTCGCTTCGTGCAGCGGGAGTGGCATTTTATGCATTCTTGTCTTTGTTTCCGGCCATGGCGGCTGGCCTTGCGCTGTTTTCGCTGTTTATTGCTCCAGATGATATTTTGCGAAGTGTCAGCCTCATCGCTCCGGCGTTGCCGCCTGAACTGCAAACCATGGTGACCAACCAGCTAATCACGTTGCTCTATGGCCCGAAGGCAGCGGGATTGAGTTTGGCGCTGTCCGTTGCGGTTGCGTTGTGGTCAGGTTCGCGCGGCATCAACTCTATTTTGCATGCACTGACATTGACCGGCGGGATGACTCCGCGCCGTTCCGTTTTAATGTCTTTCGGTTATACGATGCTGTTTACCTTCGGCGCATTCGTGCTGATCGGAGTACTGCTTGCGGGGCTGGCAATTTTGCCATTGGCCGTTGCATTCATCCCGCATGGCGATGAGTTGAAAAACATTTTGGCGTTGTTTTCATGGCCCGCCTTGGTGGGCATCAACTATGCCGCGCATCTGGTATTGTTCCGGTTCGGGCCGGAACGCCGCCCCAACAGGATCATCACGGTGTGGCCGGGCGCAGTTGTTTCAACCGGGCTGTGGACCTTGGGCTCGGTGTTGCTGACACTGTATTTCCAAACCTTTGCCACCTATGGCGCATTGTTCGGCTCGCTTGCCGGTGTTGCGATTGTTATGTTCTGGTTCTACGCAATGACATTGTTCACGTTGTTTGGTGCGAAACTTAACGCGCGTATGTAATTAGAATGAGTTTGCCGCCGCCAATGCCCGCGACAATTCCTCTTTTAAATCCACAGTATCTTCCATACCGATTTGCAGACGGATCACCGGCCCGCCATAATCCCGGCGGCTAACGGTGCGGTCGCTCAAATTCACATGAACCGCTAAGCTTTCATATCCGCCCCAAGAATAGCCAAGGCCGAAGAGTTTGAGCGTATTCAAAAAACCATGGGCTTTGGCCGTATCACGTTTTGCGTCGCCAGTACCATCCAGCACAATTGAAAATACGCTTGTAGAACCACAGAAATCACGTTTGAACAGTGCATGGCCGAGGTCATCTGGAAGGGCAGGGTTCAGCACGGCATGCACGCCCTTTTGATCCTTCAGCCAGCTTGAAACATCTAATGTTGAAATTTCGTGGCGCTGCAATCGTATACCCATGGTGCGAAGGCCACGCAGCACGAGGTAAACATCTTCCGGGTGGGCGCAAACGCCCAAATCCACGTAAGCAGCATGCACGCGCTCCCAAGCTTTGTCATTTGCTGAAACTGTGCCAAGCAAAATGTCGGCATGGCCAGCCGGATATTTCGTGGCCGCGTGAATCGAAATATCAACACCATGATCTAACGGTTTGAAAAACAACGGCGTTGCATAGGTGTTGTCCATCATAGTCACTGCGCCATGGGCTTTAGCGACCGCCGCAATCGCCGGAATATCCTGCATTTCAAACGTATTGGAAGCTGGAGCTTCTGTCCAAACAACTTTGGTGTTTGGACGCATTAGTTGTTCAATATCAGCGCCAATCGTCGGGTTGTAATACTCAACCGCAACGCCCATTTTCGTCAGCATGGTGTCTGCAAACCGCCGCGCCGGAAAATAAATCGCGTCGGTAAACAGCATGTGTGCGCCAGCCTCAGCATAGGCCAAAAGCGGGAGTGTCACAGCGGCCAAACCGGAAGGCACAAGGATGGTTCCAGCCGACCCCTCAAGCTCATTGATCGCATTTTCAAGCGCGGTGTGTGTTGGCGTGCCGAGCGTGCCATAGGTATATTGCTGGTTACGACTGGCCATGGTTTCGGCGTCGGGAAACAGAACGGTTGAGCCGCGGTAAATCGGTGGATTAACAAAACCGTGAAAATCGCGCGGATTATGGCCCATATGCGCCAGCCGAGTATTGATACCCTTCGATCTATTATCCGCGTCGTTTGCCATTCCGAATTCCTGTATTTCAATTTTGATTTGTGACTGCTTAAAAGCAGGCGTTACGATGTGGTTAACGGCGCACACACTCGCAATCAACCCGCACGAGACGCGTGTTTTCACCTGTTTTGCCACAATTCTTATGACTTTCCCAAATTTTTGTCATGGTGACAAACCTTAACAAAGTGAAAATGGGCTTGACCGGGCGCGCGCAATAGACTTGCATAGAGAGGCTCGGGAGGGTGCAGGCCAAACGACCTTGGGAGAGGTTCAGAACTGCCATCGAATATCAACAGACCATTCGATATCTGAGACACAATATTCGTGATTGAAGTCACAAAACCGGAATAACACAACCAACGCAACAGACCACGAAAAGAAGGTTCAACATCCCATGAAAAAAACCACTTTGGCCGTTTTGCTCGGCTCAGCAGCATATGCGCTTGCCGCTGTTACCGCTTCAGCAGCAACTCTTGATGACGTCAAAGCAAAAGGCTTTGTTCAATGCGGGTCTAATACCGGTCTTGCCGGTTTTGGTTCGCCAAATGACGCTGGTGATTGGTCTGGCTTCGACGTTGATTTCTGCCGCGCCATTGCGTCAGCCATTTTTGACGACCCGAAGGCGGTTAAATTCTCACCATTGTCAGCCAAAGAGCGCTTCACCGCCCTTCAATCCGGCGAAGTTGATCTTTTGGCCCGTAACTCAACCTGGACAATCAGTCGCGATACATCGCTTGGTCTCGATTTCCCGGCTGTGAATTATTACGATGGCCAAGGTTTCATGGTGCGCAAAGATTTGGGCGTTGCCTCAGCCTTGCAATTGTCCGGCGCTTCCATCTGCGTGCAGACAGGCACCACAACCGAACTCAACTTGGCTGATTATTTCAAAGCCAATAATCTCCAATATAACCCCGTTGTGTTTGAAAAGCAGGAAGAGGTTGATGCCGCTTATGATGCCGGTCGTTGCGACGTTTACACCACCGACCAGTCTGGCCTCTATTCAATCCGTCTTACGTTGAAAGATCCGGACAACCACATTGTTCTGCCGGAAATCATTTCAAAAGAGCCGCTCGGCCCTGTTACCCGTCATGGCGACAACCAGTGGACAGACATCGTTCGTTGGACACATTACGCGATGCTGACAGCGGAAGAATTCGGCATCACGCAGGCAAATGTCGAAGAAATGATGAAGTCTGAAAATCCGGAAATAAAACGCATTTTGGGCCAAGAAGCTGACACCAAAATCGGAACCGATTTGGGTCTGACCAATGATTGGGTCGTGCGGATCATTAAACATGTCGGCAATTACGGCGAATCTTTCGAGCGCAACGTTGGCGCAGGCAGCCCGCTGAAAATTTCGCGCGGATTGAACGCCGCATGGAACAAGGGTGGTCTTCAGTACTCGCCGCCAATCCGCTAATAAATTTTGTGAAACTGAAAAGGGCGCTTCGTGCGCCCTTTTTTTAAGCAGGCTCAAACTGGCCTGTACTTTGCATGAAATGGTATGAAACAAGATACTTGGGGGCAGGCGACAACACATGAGTAATATCATATGAGCGCAGTCGCGGAACGGGCCACACCGGCAAGAGCTTCGTTCTTGAACGATTCCAAAGTGCGCGGCGTGATTTACCAGGTTTTGGTGTTCGCCAGTCTTGTGGCTTTTTTCTGGTGGATCATTTCAAACACCATATCCAACCTCAACCGCCTCAATATCTCGTCGGGCTTCGGCTTTATGAATGGGCGTGCAGGATTTGATCTTGGCCAAACGCTCATTTCATACAGCAGCGACAGCACCTATTGGGATGCGCTGATTGTGGGCGTATTAAACACGTTGTTGGTGGCAATTATTGGCATAATAACCGCCACGCTCATCGGATTTTTGGTTGGCATCGGGCGGTTATCAAAGAACTGGCTTATTGCAAAAATCTGCACGGTCTATGTTGAATTGTTCCGCAACATCCCGCCATTGCTCGTCATTTTCTTTTGGTATTTCGGCGTGTTGTCAATTTTGCCTCAACCAAAACAGAGTTTGGAACTGCCGTTTGGCAGCTACCTCAATAATCGTGGGTTCACATTACCAAAACCAATTTTTGAAGAAGGCTCCGGCTTGATTTTAGCTGGCCTGATCGCTGCTTTTGTGATCGCATTTTTCGTACGGCGTTGGGCCAAAACGCGTCAAGCGGCCACCGGCCAACAGTTCCCCATTGGCTGGACGACGCTTGGCTTGATCATTGGATTGCCGCTGCTGGGTTACTTATTGTCTGGGATGCCTGTCTCCTTTGACATGCCTAAAAAATCCACATTCAATCTGGTCGGTGGCCTGCAAATCGGGCCGGAGTTGCTATCGCTTTATCTCGCGCTTTCGTTTTACACAGCTGCCTTCATTGCTGAAATTGTGCGCGGCGGCATTCTCGGCATCTCAAAAGGCCAAACCGAAGCCAGCTATTCTTTGGGCATGAAACCCGGCCCAACCATGCGGCAGGTGATTATTCCGCAGGCATTGCGCATTATTATTCCGCCGCTCACCAGCCAATATTTGAACCTTACTAAAAACTCGTCACTAGCAATTGCCATCGGCTATGCGGATTTGGTGGCCGTTGGTGGCACGATTTTGAACCAGACCGGACAGGCAATCGAAATCGTCGCGATCTGGATGCTGATTTATTTGGGTC
>JANMFT010000377.1:0-5619 GCA_031374255.1 Limoniibacter sp.
CCAGTTTGAAAATACTGTGCCGAATGATGTGCAAAAGGCACTTAACGCCATTGCCGCGCTGCCCGAAGCTTTAATGGCGAAACTGTCCGATACGCTTGCCGCAGAATTGCCTTTGATTGCCCGCGACGGCAATTTTATTGCCACCGGCGCGAACGCCGAACTCGATGAATTGCGGAGCTTACGTGATGAATCCCGCCGCGTGATTGCCGCCTTACAACTGCGCTATGCCGATGAAACCGGCATTAAAATGCTGAAAATCCGGCACAATAACGTGCTGGGTTACTTCATCGAAGTCACGGCCAACCACGCTGATACGATGACGGGCAATGCGGAAGCCAAAGCCAAATTCATCCACCGCCAAACGCTTGCCAATGCCATGCGGTTTACCACGCCTGAACTGGCCGAACTTGAAACAAAAATCGCCAATGCAGCGGGTGCGGCGCTGACAATTGAGTTGCAATTATTCGATGAACTCACCGCCGCGGTGGTCGCCGCAGGCGATGCCATCCGCGCTGGAGCACAGGCTTTGGCAGCGCTTGATGTGGCATCCGCATTGGCCGAACTTGCCGAAACCCAAGGCTATGTGCGGCCTCACGTGGATTTGAGTTTGGATTTCAAAATTACCGCCGGGCGTCACCCTGTCGTGGAGCAGGCGCTGCGGCGTGATGCCACCGGCCCGTTTATTGCCAATGATTGCGACTTGTCGCCGCCCTCTAAAAACTCAATTTCCGAAAACGGCGCGCTTTGGTTGCTCACTGGCCCCAATATGGGCGGCAAATCGACGTTTTTGCGCCAAAACGCACTCATCGCCATTATGGCGCAAATGGGGTCTTTTGTGCCAGCGGGCGCGGCTACCATTGGTGTCATCGACCGGTTGTTTTCCCGCGTGGGTGCGTCTGATGATCTGGCGCGCGGGCGTTCGACCTTCATGGTTGAGATGATCGAAACAGCAGGCATTCTCAACCAGGCAGGCAACCGCAGCCTTGTGATTTTGGATGAGATCGGACGCGGCACCGCCACCTATGACGGCCTCTCGATAGCATGGGGTGCGCTGGAGCACCTGCACGAGGTCAACCAATGCCGCACAATTTTTGCGACGCACTTTCATGAGTTGACCGCTTTATCTGAAAAACTGGCCCGTATGAGCAATGTGACAATGCGGGTGAAGGAACATCAGGGTGATGTGATCTTTCTGCATGAAGTCGGCCATGGCGCAGCCGATCGCTCTTACGGAGTGCAGGTCGCTAAACTTGCTGGCTTGCCGGAATCCGTCGTTGCCCGCGCCCGCGAGATCTTGGACGCGCTGGAGCAGGGCGCGATTGGCAAAGCGCCTGCAGTCTTGATCGATGATCTGCCGCTGTTTTCTGTGCCGGTCCAACGTGCGCGGGCAACCACGCCGGATACACGCGAAAGCCAAATCGTAAAGCGCCTCAGCGAACTTGCCCCTGATGAACTCAGCCCGCGCGAAGCTTTGGATCTAATTTATGAATTGCGCGGGCTGGCGGCAGAAAAAGCCAAGAACTAGTTTACTTTCACTGGCAGACCACCCTCAAACACCCCACTTGGCATCAATGGATACAAACACTGATCATCTCCGCCCGCCGCAGGCCTCATTTATTCTAAGCGGCCTTGGCAAAATGTTCCCCGAAGGCCGTGTTACAATTGGCGCTTTGATGGATGCCTTGGGTGATGCGGGCCTTGGCATTTTGCTTATTGTGTTTGCGCTGCCATCCTTCATCCCGACGCCGGGCCTGCCGGTTGGTTTTGTCTCCGGAACTGTGGTGGCGCTGATTGCGCTGCAAGTGATGACAGGCCGGCATACGCTTTGGTTGCCGGATCGGCTCCGCAATTTCAGTATGCCAGCCTCAATTTTAGTGAAAGGCGCGGCTTACCTTGCCAAGCCGATGCGGTTTTTTGAGCGCTGGCTAAAACCGCGATACTCGCAGTTCACAGGCAAGACTGCGCGCATGTTTCTAGCACTTCCGATTTTGATTTTGGCAATTTCCATTGTGCTACCGATACCGCTCGGCAACCAAGCGCCGTCAATTGCTCTAATTGCGTTTGGATTCGGGCTGATTGAACGTGATGGGCTTGCGATTTTGGTTGCCATCATTTTGTCAGTTGTGGCCATGGCTTGGCTCACATTCGTGATTATTTTTGGCGTCGAAGCCATCAGCCTTGGCACCGCCTATGTGGCATCGGTTTTGGGTTGGTGATTAAATATCGGCTGCCGAAACGTTAGCAGGCGCAAACACCGTCACCGCATTACGCAGCATTGTAAATTTTGCCGGGGTTTGCGTGATAAGCTCGCCATCGGTGTTGATTGGCATTGGTTTACGTGTCCTGACTTCAAACTCGGTGCACCGCTCAGTGCGCACTTCTTGCCAAGCGCCGTGCGAGCCTGCGCGAAATGATTTGGCCATCAGCGCCAACTTCCACACCGACCCAAGCTCCAGCGAATATAGATCAAGCTGCCCGTCATCAATTGCGGCAGTTGCTTCCACCACATTGCCGCCGCCATAATGAACGCCATTACCTATGGCAATTTGAAGTGTTTTGACACGCGTTGCACCGCTTTTAGTGATGATCATGGCGCGGAAGGCTTTTGCCCGGGTCAGCACACGAAATGCGGCTATGGCATAACCCAAACGCCCGTAGCGGCGCTTCAATGTGCCATTCAATTTACTTGCAAGGTCACTCGAAAGGCCAATGGACGCCACATTGAAAAACGGGTGGCCGTTGACCTCGCCAAGATCGATCGAACGCTTATGACCTGCAACGATGATTTTTGCGGCTTCTTCCAGATCCGGCGGAATGCCTAATGTACGTGCCAAATCATTGGCGGTGCCCATTGGCAAAATACCGAGCGGCAAACCCGATTTAATCAGGGCAGGGGCCGCTGCGTTCATAGTGCCATCGCCGCCACATACAATTACCGAATCCACTGCGCTTTGCCGCGCCAGAATATCGTTTGTCACCTCCGCAGGCGAAGCAAACGCCTCTTTGATGACACGCAGTCCGCCAGCTTCTAGCTGGGCGACAACACCGTCAATTGCTTCCCCCCCGCGCCGTGCATTGGGGTTAACCAGCATCAAGGCTGTTTTGGTTTTTGTGCGTTTTGCCATTTGAGCTAAATGGTGTTCGAAACCTGTTGGGTCCAGCCCTTCATACCAATGCGCTTAAAAAAGCGGTCAAATCATCAGTTACAAAATCAATCACCGGCTCATGCTCCGGACCGGCTTCCCACGGTTCAGAAAATGTCGGCTCAAAATTATGCGGTACAATCAAAACCGTCGTCATGCCAAGCGCTTTTGGCGCAACCAGATTGCGGCCCAAGTCCTCAAACATCGCGGCTTTCGCAGTCTCGACTTGGTGGAGGCTCGCAAATTTATCATAGGTGGCCTGCGCCGGCTTTGGCACCAGATCGGCGGCCACAATATCAAAAATCGCATCAAAATGATCAAGAATTCCAAGCTGCCGTGCTGCGTTTTCAGCATGCTTCACCGAACCGTTGGTGAAGATCATTTTCCGGCCGGGCAGAGATTTGATAATATCGCCAAGGGCCGGGTTGGGGTCGAGCCACGAATAATCAATGTCGTGCACCTTCTCCAAAAAATCATCGGGCTCAATGCCGTGATGCGCCATCAGGCCAGCCAAAGTTGTTCCGTATTTCAGATAAAACTCCTTTTGCAATATGCGCGCCTCCTCGCGCGGCAATTGCAAAAGCTGGCTTACATAGCTGGTCATCTTCACATCAATCTGCGAAAACAAATTGGAATGATGCGGGTAAAGCGTGTTGTCCAAGTCAAATACCCACGTGGTGACATGGGCAAAATCAGCGGGCGCAGGCTTGGTTTGAAGGCGCTGTTGAATGAACAATTGGGAAATATCCTAGTGGCGGGCGTAAAGCGGTAAATGGAACTCTGGATCCCGATTACCATTGCTGCTGCATTTTTGCAGAATATTCGCTCAACTGTCCAACGCCAATTGAAAGGCCGCTTGGGAGCAGCCGGCGCAACGATTGTGCGCTTTTTGTATGGCATCCCGGTTGCAACTGCGATTGTGTGCACCCTGCATTTTGGCTTTGGAATTGCTTATCCGGAACTCAATTTGCGCTTTGCATTTTGGGTGATTGTCGCCGGCTTTGCGCAAGTTGCCGCACAAGTATTTTTGATTTTGGCGTTCGGCTACCGCAACTTCACTGTTGCCACGGCTTATTCGCGCACCGAACCGGTTCATGCCGCTTTCATCGGCTTTTTGGTCTTGGGCGAAACACCCGCTGCTACCGATTTCATCGCTATTATTCTGGCTGTCGCGGGTGTCGGGCTGATTTCTATCGCCCGCGAACCGTTTGGCGTTGCGTCTCTTGGCAAAGCCATCCTCACACGCGGCGCGCTGTATGGCTTGGCGTCCGGCGCAATTTTCGGCCTCGCTGCAGTGTCTTACCGGTCAGCATCGCTCGCCATCGCCGGCCCCGGTTTTTTGATGCAGGCATCAGTCACTCTGTTTTGGGCCGTGCTGTTTCAAACGGCAATCTTGCTGGTGTTTATGGGCCTCAAACAACGCGGTGAACTCAAAGCAGTTTTCGTGCATTGGCGGCTTGGCCTTTTGGTCGGCTGCGTTGGCGCGTCTGCCTCATTTTTGTGGTTTGCCGCAATGACATTGCAGCAGGCGGCAATCGTAAAAGCGCTCGCGCAAGTCGAAATGATTTTCACTTACGCCGCGACGATTTTCATTTTCCGCGAAAACGTGAACAAGGCAGAAATCACTGGTTGCCTGTTGATCATTGCCGGAATCGTTGCACTGCTTTACTAACACAATTGCGCACAATCATTGCTTTCGAAAGCACCCTCAACATGGCTGAATTTGCAGCAGCTCCAATCGGTGCGGCACCAGCTGCGCCCGCCAATTATCCGGCCAACCGCAAGGCCGCCATGGCGATCTTGCTAATGGCAAGCTTCATGAACCTGATCGATGTCACCGTCGTCAATGGCGCTTTGCCCAGCATGGCATCAACTTTGGGTGCAACGTCCAGCCAATTGCAATGGGTGATTGCTGCTTACACTTTGGCGTTCTCGCTTGGGCTTTTGCCATTCGGGCGGTTGGGCGACACATTTGGCCGCCGCCGCATGTTTTTAGCTGGCGTTGGCGCGTTTACGTTTGCCTCGCTATTGTGCGGCCTTGCCCCGTCTATCGAATGGTTGATTTTCGCGCGCGTAGCTCAAGGCCTTGCGGGCGCGATGATGACGCCGCAAACCCTTGCGATTGCGCAAGTGATCTTCCCGCCTGAGGAGCGTGCAGGTATTTTTGCTTTGTTCGGGTTTGCTTCTGGGCTCGCGGCTGTCACCGGTCCTTTGCTTGGCGGGTTTCTGATCCACCTTGATATTGCGGGCCTCAACTGGCGGCCAATATTTTTGATCAACATTCCTGTTGGCATTTTGGCAATTGTTTTGGGCTTGCGTATCATCCCGAAGGTGGCTGGCATCCGCACCCTCGGCATTGATTTTGTCGGCATTACAATCGCCGCACTTGCACTGCTGCTGATCACCTATCCGATGATTGAAGGCCGCAGTCTTGGCTGGCCGGTCTGGACTTTTGCAATGATGGCCGCTGCCATTC
>JANMFT010000400.1:0-9976 GCA_031374255.1 Limoniibacter sp.
CTGACTTTCATTGTGGTGACCCACGATCAGGAAGAGGCAATGACCATGGCCGACCGTATGGCAGTCATGGATAAAGGCAGGATCATCCAAGTTGGCACACCAACTGAAACCTATGAGGCGCCGAACTCGAAATACATTGCCGATTTTATTGGAACGATAAATTTGTTCGAGGGCGAGGTCATAAAAGCTGCCAATGGCAATGTTGAAATTGCTGGTAAATCAGGTTTCGTGATGAACGTCGCCAATGGCGGCGATGCAGCGAAAGGCAATAATGTCTGGTTTGGCGTCCGGCCGGAGAAGCTGCGCATTTCATCTGCCAAACCCAAAAACGCTGTAACCAATGCTGTGGAGGGCGAAGTCTGGGAGATCGGCTATTTGGGTGATGTCACGACGTTTCACATCAAATTGGCCGATGGCATGATTGCAAAAGTTGCAACGCTCAACGCATCGCGAACGTCTGCCGAGCAATTGACGTGGGGCGACCGTGCTTGGATATCATTTTCGCCTGACGCCGGCATAGTGCTCACCAAATGAGTAGCGCAACCGAAAGCAGTTCAATCGTCAGTGCCCTGATGAAGCGAATCGTGATTATCGTGCCCTATGTTTGGCTCACGATCTTCTTCCTCATTCCATTTCTGATTGTCTTCAAAATTTCGTTTTCTTCGCCGGAGACGGCAATCCCGCCTTATTCGCCAACGTTCTCAATTGGGGACGGCCTTGCCGGTTGGCTGGAACGGATAAAAGCCTTTTCATTCGACAATTATCTGTGGATTGCCGAAGACCCGCTTTACCGCAATGCTTATTTGCAAAGTGTCTGGATATCATTCACCGCAACTTGCATGACATTGTTGGTCGGCTACCCGCTGGCTTACGGCATGGCGCGCGCGCCGCAAACCTTGCGCCCAATACTTTTGATGCTGGTGATCCTGCCGTTCTGGACCTCGTTTCTAATCCGCGTTTATGCTTGGATCGGCATTTTGAAACCCGAGGGCTTGCTCAACCAAGTGTTGCTGTCGATGGGCGTTATTGACCAGCCGCTGATTATTATGGGCACTAACAGCGCCATATATATTGGCATCGTGTATTCTTATCTGCCGTTCATGGTGCTGCCAATTTATGCGACGCTCGAAAAAATGGACGGTTCGTTGATTGAAGCCGCGCAGGATTTGGGCTGCACCGCCATCAGCGCATTCTGGAAAATCACACTGCCGTTGTCCATTCCGGGAATCATCGCCGGTTTCATGCTGGTGTTTATTCCCGCGGTCGGTGAATTTGTGATCCCTGATCTTTTGGGCGGTTCAAGAACGTTGATGATCGGCAAAACACTCTGGAATGAGTTTTTCGCCAACCGCGACTGGCCGGTGTCATCGGCTGTGGCTGTCGTGCTGTTGATCATACTTGTTGTGCCAATTGTGTGGTTCCAAAACTATCAGGCCAAGCAAACAGAGGCGGGCCGCTGAAATGTTAAAATGGACCCGCTTTAACATTGTCTCAGTAGTTTTCGGCTTTGCGTTTTTGTACCTGCCGATTTTGCTGCTGGTGATTTACTCATTCAATGAGGGCAAACTTGTCACCGTTTGGGCCGGATTTTCCACTAAATGGTATGTGCAATTGTTTCAAAACCAGGCGCTGATGGATGCTGCATGGGTTACGCTCCGCGTCGGGCTGTTATCTGCTACTATTGCGACCGTTCTTGGCACATTGGCGGCTTTGGCGCTCAACCGTTATACCCGCTTTCGTGGCCGCGTTTTGTTTTCCGGCATGGTCTATGCGCCTTTGGTTATGCCCGAAGTTATAACGGGCCTATCGCTGCTCTTGCTGTTTGTGGCCATCGGTTTTGACCGCGGTTTCTGGACAGTGACGATTGCACACATCACTCTGACCATGTGCTTTGTATCGGTTGTGGTGCAGTCGCGCTTGGTAACGTTTGACCGGTCACTGGAAGAAGCCGCGATGGATTTAGGCGCGACACCGACGAAGGCGTTTTTAGCAGTAACACTGCCGATCATTGCGCCCGCCGTTGTGGCAGGTTGGATGCTGGCGTTCACACTGTCGATTGATGATCTCGTTCTCGCGAGCTTTGCCTCTGGCCCGGGTGCAACCACACTGCCGATGAAAATCTATAGCCAAGTGCGTCTGGGCGTGACGCCGGAGATTAATGCAGCCTGCACGATTTTGATCGCGATTGTTGCCGTCGGCGTCATTATTGCGGCGGTTGTCACTAAAAATCAGGAAGCCCAGCGCGTCAAAGATGAGCAAATGGCCCTGCGGAACTAATCTTAAATTTAGTCGCGCGCGCGTGGTGGCCTAAGCAGCGCCACCACAAACCAGAGCGGCAAAATCACCATTGAGCCGAGCATGATGTTGGGCATCGCCCATGTCCAGCCCTTTTGCAATAGCTCAAGCACTTTGTCCGGCGTTAAACCAATTCGGTTAAGCACGTCATCTGCCGAGAAATTCAAAGCGTGCAGCACCGCCCCCAACAAAAGTGAGGCGACAATCATTTTGAAACAGGCTGCGAAAAATCCGTACAATTCAAAAGGTTCAAAGTTACAACAATGCAATTATGAACGGTCTTGGTTAACGCCAGACAAATAGACCTATTGCTCATCCAGCAATTTCAAGAACAATGCTGAATGGTCGAGGTCAGAGCCATCAAGCTCATCAACCAAACCTTTAAAGCGCTGGCGCTGCAATTCAGCCAAGGGAAGTTGCACGCCATGATCAAATGCGGCTTCGAGCAAATTATTTAAATCTTTTAACTGAAACGCTGAGCGCCCGCCCGGCACAAAATTCTGGTCTTCCATGCGCCCGCCATGCTGTTGAAAAATCACTGAATCAGCAAAGCCGCCAGCCAGCGCCGCCCGAAGTGAGCCTTTGGCAAGACCTGCTTTTTCTGCAAGCAAAATGGCTTCAGCAACCGCACCAATGGTAATTGCGACAATGCCCTGATTGGCAAGTTTGGCGATTTGCCCCGAGCCTGAAGGCCCCACATAGGTTGGCCGCCCCATTGCCTTTAGCACCGGCACGGCCCTTTCAAAAGCGGCCTCGCCGCCCCCTGCCATAATCGCCAGCGTTGCCAAATCCGCGCCTTTTGTACCGCCCGAAACCGGAGCATCCAACGCCGCAATGCCGAGCGTTGCCAAATGTGCAGCATTTGCTTTGGCTTCTGCTGGTTTTATAGAACTCATGTCGATGAACACAGCACCGGGCCTCATTGCCGCCGCCACACTTTGCGCAAACAAAACATCGTTGACTGCTTTGCCATCTGAAAGCATGGCAATGACACAATCTGCATCCCGCACTGCATGAGAAGCAGACTGCACAACCCAGCCGCCAAATGGCTCCAAAGCCTCCGCTTTGTTTGGCGCGCGGTTCCAAGCCGTGAGATTGAACCCCGACTGCAACAAATTGCGGGCCATGGGAAAGCCCATCAACCCAATACCAAGAAATGCAATTTTCACTTATGGATTCCCTTCAAGGCCGGACATAAGCGGCGCATCACGGTTGCCACCAAAAAATACTTTCAAAGTTTCAGCGCCATTTGGTGCCTCAGGGTGGTCAGCCTCTAAATCAAGGGTTCCTGTCAGTGCGATACTCCGGTCTTTCACCGCGTAAGCACCAGATAAATTCAGCACTGCCTTATCAAGGCCAATTTGCAAAGGTGCAAATTGCAATGTGCCTTGCGCTAGCGAAGCTTCAGCATTGATCTCTGTAAACGACAACATAGAAGGCGCTTCGGTTTTAAGCGGGAAAAAACCGCGCTTGCGTAATGCCCTCACCATTTGATTTGCATTTAGGCCAGGTATCGTGCCTTCGCCCAGACGCATTTTGACAGTGCCTTCGGCGGTCTCAAAAAAATCCGCGCTGCCAATATTCTTGCCCGTTAAAATAGCTGAAAGTGAACCTCGTGCTTGCGGTAAGTCTGCAAAGGCGCTGCCAAGGCTGGCCAGTGCCTTGGTCTCGATTTCAGATCCTAAAATTCTGAGCTCTGTTTTAGCTTCCGTGTTGTTTTGGCTTTTCAGTGCAATTTGCAACATGCCGCCAAAAGCCGCCGCGTCGTGGATATCAAGTGTGTTTGCTTGCGTTGAAATTTGCAGTGAAGCAGCAACTTTGTTCAGATCTAAAGCGCCAAATGAAGCTCTAGTTGCAGAAATACGCAAATCTGCCCCAATCATTGGCACCGTAACGGGTTTGTTTTGTTGTTGCGGCTTTGATGCCCTGTCAAAAAATTGGGTAAGCATCATAAAATCCAACAACTCAAAATCCAGCGTTCCCGAAAGCATCGGCGGTGCCAAATTGGGTTGAAATATGAGACCGCCCGTTCCTTTATTTGTGCCCCATTGCAATTGGCTGTCTTCCAATTGCCATTTATCCGCATCGCCTTTTAACGCTCCGCTTAAAGTCAAACCGGGTGCTGCAAACTGATAGGGCATTTCAACATTTAGCCATTGCATAGCCTTGGACAATGATGCCGCTTCTGCAAAAACTGTGCCTTCTAAAAACGGCGATGGCTGCAAACGCGCAATACCGGTAAAGCGTGATGTAAGAGACATGCTTGCCAAAGATGCGCTAATGCCGGTATCCGTTCCTGCCATAAGCATGACCACATCGTCTGTGGTAACATCAACCGATGTCGGTTCTCCGCGCCAAATACCGGTTGCGCTTAGCCCGCCGCTGCGGCTGCCATTTTGCCAGTTAAGAGTGCCGTTAATACCGGAAATCAAATTCTGTGAAGCGCGGTCAAGTTCAATGGTGCCGTCGATTATTGTGATTGTGCCAAATGCATTGTCGCGCACCGCGTTCAATATGGCTGAATATTCGTCTTGCGGTTGCGAGGCCTTCAAACCCCGGATCAAACGTGACAATCGCGACTGACCGCCGAACGGTAATTGCCACGAATTGTCTTCTGACTTGGCCTTAAACGCGGGTTGTTCAAGTGTAACGCCGGTGATGCGAACATCGCCCCTGAGTGCTGCCAGAATCGACAATGAAATCCGCACCACCGGCGCTTTCATGACCGGGAAATCATTGCTGGCATTCAATTGGCTATGGAGCGAAAAATCTTTGAACTCGGCCATGAGCACAGGGAAAATGCGGATGGCAGGCTCACCGCTGTATTTTAGATTCTGTCCGGTTATTTCAGTGAATTCACGCGCTAAAGAAGCGTTTGAGATACGATTTCCGGCAATAAACAAAGCCGTGGTTAAAGCTGATAGCACAAACGCCAAAAATGTTGCGCAAAACAATAATCCGCGTTTGCTCAAAAGTGCTGCCATAAATGAGCGTCTAACCCTGCCGCTGAATACATCCGTATTTGGAATAGCGATTTTCCAGAACCAAAGCAAAGGTCAGCGCCAAGGCCGTATGGTTAATCAAATATGTATGGTTTATTTACCGCGTTATGAACGAACAATCAAAAGCGTTAAAATTAAACCATTTTGGTAAGGAGTTGGTAACTCCATTCCCTCACTGTGATGGCAACGCGATTAACATTGTTTGCTTTTGAAATTCACTTTCCAGTTTGGTCGTCCTCCAGCAGTTTCTTCTTGAACCCGGCCTTACCGCCGGGTTTTTTTTGCCCGGATTTAACACTTTAATTGAGCTTGATTTAACGGTGCCTCCAGCCGAAAAGCAGGCGATGAATGCGCCGCAAACCAGACAAACATTAATGCCAGAACCCCGCCTGCAATCGCTGGGTATCAAAGCACTGTTGCTTTTGGTGGTAGGGGTTATTTTATTGCCCATGGTGGCGACATTGCTTGCCGCTGTATCGGGTTCGCTCGTAACGGGCCGTGGCCTGGCTGCATCTTTGCTGCCAGACGCAACCCGGTCGACTTTGGTTCTGGCAGTTTGCGTTGGCATTGGCACAGCTGTGATCGGCACAATAACTGCATGGCTGGTGACTGCCTACCGCTTTAAAGGCTCACACATTTTAGAAATTGCTTTAGCGTTGCCTTTGGCTCTGCCGGCTTATGTTGTGGCCTATGCTTACACGGTGTTTCTCGACTACCCCGGCCCGCTGCAAACCTCACTCCGGGCCATGACAGGCTGGCAAGGTCAGGATTACTGGTTCCCCGATGTGCGCTCGATTGGCGGCGCAATTTTCATGTTTGTGTTGGTTTTATACCCATACGTTTATTTGCTGGCACGCGCTGCATTCATGCGGCAATCGGCTGGCGCTTTTCAATCAGCCCGCACTTTGGGCGCATCCCCTATCCGTGCGTTTTTATCAGTCAGCGCACCGATGGCCCGGCCGGCCATTGTTGCCGGCGTGGCACTGGTGCTGATGGAGACTATGGCTGATTTTGGCACGGTCGCGCATTTTGGAGTGCAGACATTTGCCACAGCCATTTACCAAAGCTGGTTCTCGTTTGGCGATCGCGCTGCCGCAGCGCAGCTGTCATTATGTTTGCTGATTGTGGTGCTTATTCTTGCGGCTTTGGAGCGAAAGCAGCGCGGCAAAATTAGCCGGTTTGGCCGCGCAAGGCACGAGGTGCGCATGGCTGCAATTGAGCTTACAGGCTGGCGCGCTTCAATAGGCTTTATCGTTTGCTTTACGCCAGTTCTATTCGGTTTCATTTTGCCGGTTGTTTTGCTTCTTCAACTGGCGATGACATCAGACCAAAGTCTGTTTTCGCAGCGCTATTTGGGCTTTATCTCCAATTCGTTGAAACTGGCAGGAATGGCAGCTACGGTGACCATCGCCGCTGCAATGCTGCTTGGCTTTGCCAAACGGTTTATGCCGTCCAACCTAACGCGCTTCGGCTTAAATATTGCCGGGCTTGGCTATGCGGTACCGGGCGGCGTGATTGCCATCGGTCTGCTCGTGCCATTTGCGGCTTTGGATAACGCGCTTGATGCATGGCTTCGCTTCAATTTCAGCGTATCCAGCGGTTTGCTTTTCACTGGCTCGGCAGCGCTGCTTGTGATTGCATACCTCGTGCGGTTTTTGTCGCCAGCCTTGGGCGCGTTTGAAACCGGAATGGAAAGCGTCAAGCCAAATATGGATAAAGCAGCGCGCACGCTTGGCAGCACAACGCAAAATATTATTACCCGCATACATCTGCCATTGCTTTCTACAAGCCTGATGACAGGCGCGCTGATTGTGTTTGTCGACGTCATGAAAGAGCTGCCAGCAACGTTGATCTTGCGGCCATTTAATTACGATACGCTTGCCGTGCAGGCCTATCGTTTGGCCTCAGATGAACGCTTGGCCGATGCCGCTGTACCGTCTTTGATCATTGTCGCATTCGGTTTGCTGCCGGTGATTGTGCTGTGCCGAACGCTGGCCAAACGCGAGTAAACAGCGCAAATAAAAAAGGCCGCCAATCCCAAGCACCGCGCGAAAAAGTGTTCACGGTTTTTCGCAAAAAGCTATGCTGCTGGAAGCCGGCGGCCAATTGGCTGTCAGAGTTTTACAAAATACAGAGGCGTTATTTGTAACCGACAGCGTTATAAATCTCCTGTGCTTTGGCTTGGTTTGCGCCATAAGCGGCAATGTTAATTGTATCGGCTTTAAACGTGCCAAGCTGCTGCACCGGTGAATCTGTGGTGAGGCCTGCCACTACCGGATATTCATCATTGCCTGATGCAAAATATTTTTGCGCTTGGTCTGATGCCAGATACTCCAAAAATTTGATTGCATTTTCTTTGTTGGGCGAATTTGCGGCAACACCGGCTCCTGAAATATTCACATGGGTTCCGCGGCCATCCTGGTCAGGAAATACCACACCGATTTTATCTTTGGCGGCAACGGCCCAGTCTTCGTTTTTGCGCAAGGCCCGGCCCCAATAATACGTGTTGGAAATTGCAATCGGGCAGGCACCAGATGCAACACCTTTGAGCTGGTCAGTATCACCGCCTTCAGGCTCTCGCGCGAGATTGTCTTTGAAGCCTTGCGCCCAAGCTTTTGCAGACTCTTCGCCGTTGGCCTCAATGAACGCCGCGAGCAATGACAGCATATAAACATTGCTGGATGAACGGGCGCAAATCATGCCTTTGTACTTAGGGTCAGCAAGTTCAGCATAGGTTTTTGGCGGCTCTGTGACTTTGGCTTTGTCATAAAAAATCACGCGGGCGCGCTGTGAAAACCCATACCAATTTCCGGCGGGATCGCGCAAATTGGCCGGTATACGGGCGTTCAAAGTTTCAGATACGATCGGCTGAAACAGACCGTCTTTTTGCGCGGCCCAAATACGGCCCGCATCAACCGAGATCAGCACATCGGCGGGGCTGTTTGCGCCTTCCGCCTTCATGCGCTCAAGGATTTCGTTATCCTTGCCTTCGATCCGGTTGATTTTAACACCGGTCGCCGCCTCAAAATCAGAATACAGCTTTTCATCGGTGTCATAATGGCGCGAAGAATATAAATTGAGTTCCCCGTCAGCCTGCGCAGTGACAATAAAACCGCTGGCCATGATGGCGGCAAGGCCAGTTGACGCGATGAATGATTTGAGAAACTGGTTCATATGAACTCCGCAAAAAGAATTTCGATGCGGGCTGTTTCTAATACATGATTGAATGAGTCAACTTAAAGTTTGTGGTTTTTCGCTTGTCTGGAACGATTCCAGTTTACGAACTTTTGTTACCCTGCCAAAACTCTTGAAGCTGGAAAGGCAATCTCAATCACCGTCCCTTCACCCGGCGTCGAGCGGATGCGGAAATCACCCTTATTGCTTTCGGCAAGCGCGCGCGCCAACGGCAGGCCAAGCCCGGTGCCACTGGTTTCAGCGTCGAGTTTTTGTCCAACCTGGCGATAGGGGCGCAGCGCATCTTCGAGTTCAGTCGCGTTCATGCCAATGCCGGTATCGCGGACTTTTAGTGTGAGATCGCCGTTTTGCTCGTAGTTGGTTGATACAATCACTTGGCCGCCCGCATCGGTAAAGCGTATGGCGTTGGATACCAGGTTCAAAACAATCTGTTTGATGCTGCGCTCATCGGCCACCAGTTGCGGCAAATCATACCCGTAACTTGTGCGGATCAGCACGCGCTCGCGGTTGGCCTGCGGTTGCATCATGTTAACAGCTTCTTCGACCACTGAGTTGATTTCAATGGCGCGGAAATCAAAACTTTGCCCGCCCGCCTCAATCTTGGAGATATCCAGCAAATCATTAACAAGGCTCAGCACCAAATTGCCGGAACGGTGGATATCCTGAAGATAGTCTTTGTAACGCTGATTGCCGAGCGGGCCAAAACGCTCATTCATCATCACATCTGAAAAGCCGATAATGGCGTTAAGGGGCGTGCGGATTTCATGGCTCATTTGTGCCAGAAATTCAGTTTTGTTGGTTGACGCCGCTTCCGCATCACGGCGCGCGCTCGTCAATTGTTCCTCGGCGCGTTTCCAGTTGGTCACGTCTTTGATGACCGCGCAAAACCCGTCGGATGATGACAGCCGCGCAATATTGACAAATATAGGAATGAAGCGCCCCTCGCGCTCGCGCCCGATCATATCGCGCCCGTCATTCAAGACTGATGCAACACCATTTTCAACCAGCCCGGCCATATAGTCATTGGCGGCGCGGTGGCTTTCAATGGCCAGCAAAGCATTAAGCGGCTGACCGGCGATTTCAGCTTCTTCATAGCCAAACAATGCTTCAGCCGCATTGTTAAGCGAGCGGATATTGCCCTTGGCATCCAGCACCACCACACCATCGGTGGCGGTATCAAGAATGGCGGTCAATTCTTCAATTTGCTGCTGCGCGGCTGCCATTTCCGGTGCGGCGTCAGCTTTCGACAGTTGAGTGGCTGCCAAATCCACTTCCGGTGCAGCACCAAATAGCGGCGCAACGGCCAGCATCAATGCTTTGCCGTCGCCCCAAGGAACAGATTGCAAATGCGCATTGACCGAAATGTCAGCGCCATCGGCACGCGTTAAATGCATGCCGGTTCCATTATCATCGTCGGCTTCTGTGCTTTCACTGCCATCGCCAAACAGAGCATCAAGGCCGCCGGCTTCTTTAATTGCCGCCAA
>JANMFT010000405.1:0-10008 GCA_031374255.1 Limoniibacter sp.
AAGAAACCTCGCCGTATTCGGCGTGTGTTTGGGCTTGCAAGCGCTGGCGGAAACCTATGGCGGCGAACTGAGGCAACTTGCCGTGCCGGTGCATGGCAAGGCCTCGCGAATTAGGGTCATGCGCAATTCCATGTTGTTCTCCGGCCTTCCGCCCGAAATCGCAGTTGGGCGCTATCATTCGCTGTTTGCTGATTCCTCGCGCCTGCCGCGCGGTTTTGATGTGACAGCTGAAACCGATGATGGCGTGATCATGGCGGTGGAGCACCGCTCTGAACCGATTGCCGCCGTGCAGTTTCACCCTGAAAGCATCATGACGCTTGGCCATGATGCAGGCATGCGGATTATTGAAAATGTGGTCGCGCATTTGCGATGAGGTGCGTGGTTTTCTGCGTTCCCGCGGTAAATTTAGCAGCATTTTCAGATCATTAGTCACCCCCGCGTCTTCTGCGGGGGCCCAGACTTGTTTCTAGGTTTAGTACCAAAAAAGAAAGTCTAGGCCCCCGCACAAGAAAGTGGCGGGGGTGACTAACTTCCAAAAATTGCCGGGTTGCACAATGCAGCAAGCAAGGTTATCTTATCGACATGATATCGAAATCGCGTGCCACTTTTGCTGTTTTGACCCAAAGCTCACCCAAGCTTGTTGGCGCTGCGCTGCTTATTACCCTGCTTAACAGCGGTCGTCGGGTCTGACTTTCAACAGAGCACCCGGCGGCCGGAGAGCCGCCTGACAGGCTTGCTCGGTTGCTCTCTTGATCATCACCCTTAAAGATTGCATTGCCTCGCGGGACGCGCGTTGGCGTAAGTAGGTTCAAAAATGACCATTCAAAACCCTAATTTTGGCCGTATGCCAAATGCCGCAACCAAGTATGTGCCGTACCAAACCGTCGCATTACCAGACCGGCAATGGCCATCAAAACGCATCACCACGCCGCCGGTTTGGTGCTCGGTTGATTTGCGCGATGGTAATCAGGCTTTGATTGACCCGATGGGGCAGGAACGCAAAGAACGTATGTTTCGCCTGCTCTTAGATATGGGCTTTCAGGAAATTGAAATAGGGTTCCCGTCCGCCTCGCAGACCGATTTTGATTTCGCGCGCTGGTGCATTGAGCAAGGCAATGTGCCCTCAAATGTGTCGCTGCAGGTGCTGGTGCAATGCCGTAAGGAATTGATTGAGCGGACGTTTGAATCGCTGGCGGGCGCGCACAAACCCATCGTGCATTTTTACAATTCAACGTCTGAATTGCAGCGCCGCGTGGTGTTTCAGCGTGATGTTAAAGGTATCAAACAAATTGCAACCGATGCTGCCAAGCTGATCACCGATATGGCCGCCAAGGCTGGAGGCGGATATCGTTTCCAATATTCGCCGGAGAGTTTTACCGGCACCGAAATGGAAGTGGCGCTGGAGATTTGCAATGCGGTCACCGACATTATTCAACCGACACCCGATAATAAACTGATTTTGAACCTTCCCGCGACTGTTGAAATGTCGACACCGAATTTGCATGCCGACCAGATTGAATGGATGAGCCGCAACCTTGATAGGCGCGATTCGATTATTCTGTCGCTCCATCCGCATAATGATCGCGGCACCGGCATTGCCGCCACCGAAATGGGCCTGCTTGCCGGCGCTGACCGCGTTGAGGGCACATTGCTCGGTAACGGTGAGCGCACCGGCAATGTCGATATTGTGACGCTGGCGCTCAACATGTTTACGCAAGGCGTTGACCCAATGCTGGATTGCTCAGATCTGCCGCGCATAAAAGCGGTGTTTGAACATTGCAACCAGTTAATGGTGCCGGAGCGCCACCCTTACGTCG
The DNA here is from genome assembly GCA_031374255.1 of Limoniibacter sp. Lineage (GTDB taxonomy): Bacteria > Pseudomonadota > Alphaproteobacteria > Rhizobiales > Rhizobiaceae > JALOTE01. The sequence goes on from JANMFT010000405.1 coordinate 1,818, forward strand.
GCGAACTGGTTTACACAGCGTTTTCAGGTTCGCACCAAGATGCCATCAATAAGGGCATGAAGGCGCGGGCAATTGCCAATACGCCGTACTGGGAAGTGCCGTATTTGCCGATTGACCCCGAAGATGTGGGCCGCACCTATGAGGCGATTATCCGCATCAATTCGCAATCGGGCAAAGGCGGCATTGCCTATATCTTGCAGGCTGATTACGGCATCAATCTGCCGCGCAATATGCAGGTCGCGTTCTCAAAAGAAGTGCAAAAAGTTGCGGACGCCGACGGCAAGGAAATGGTGTCAAAACGCATCCATGATTTGTTTCTAGAAACTTATGTTGAGCAAACCGGTGCGCGGCTAAAGTTTATTGATCACAACACTACGCCGGATCTGGAACGTTCGGGCTCCCGCGTGATGGAAGCGACGATTATCGATAATGGACAAGAGATCACCATTAAAGGGCGTGGCACCGGCCCTATTGACGGCTTTGTTGATGCTCTATCGAACCATGTTGGTGTGTCGTTTTCAGTCGCGGATTATGCAGAGCATTCACTGCAATATGGCTCAAACGCCGCAGCGATTTGTTATATGGAACTCGATCTTGGCAATTCATCAAAAGCGTTCGGTGTTGGCATCAACACCAATATTGTTTCAGCTTCGCTTGAAGCCATTGTATCTGCTGTGAATCGTTTGCTGGAAGGCAAGCTAAGTTGATGATGCTTAACCGTATCGAAATTGCCGGCAAAGCCAACACTGCTAAAGTCGTGCTGCTGCATGGCTTTGGCGGTGAGGCGGCGCAGTGGAAGCCGTTGATGAAAGCGCTTGAAGCGCACGGCATTGCCAGCATTGCTTTTGATCTGCCGGGCCATGCAGGCTCGCTCAATTATCTGGATGCCGGGCCGGCCAAAGTTGCGGCGCAGGCTGTCATTGCCGCATTGGAAAATGAAGAACCCTGCCATTTTGTAGGCCATTCATTTGGCGGGGCGGTGGCTGCCCTCGTCGCATTGTTCAGACGTGATTTGGTAGCCAGCTTGACATTTTTGGCACCTGGCGGGTTCGGGCCAGAGATCAATATTGCCGTGCTGAAACAATTTGCAGCAGTGCGTTTGCGGCCTGAACTGATGGATATCATCGGACAGTTTTATGCGCCAAGGCACATTGTTGCACGATCAACGCTTGACCGGTTTACAGGCTTTCGTGTGCGCGGCGGGCAGACCGATATGATGATCAAAATCAGCCAAATTATTACTACACCGGAAGGTATGCAGGGTGTTTTGCCGCATTCCAAACTCGCTGCGCTCGGCATTCCATCCACTGTGATTTGGGGCGATAAAGACAAGATTGTGCCAGTTGCCCAAGCCCATAATTTGCCCGAAGCTGACGTCCTTATTTTGCCCGGTATTGGCCATACGCTTTACGAGGAGGCGTTTGATGTGGTGTTGGGTGTGATTGTGGAGCGGGCCAAATCCGCCTTGCCTTCGCCCGAATGTTAACTTAGCGTTCACCATAAGTTTCGCTATGAAACAGAACGATTGTGGGCCGTTATGAGTGAAGTGCCAAAAAAAACCAGTAATGTTATTGCGCTGGATGAAGCGATCCGCGATGTGCGCATGAACGCGGCTGAGCGCAATGACGTTGTGGTGGAATTACGCGAGGCATCTCGCGCGCGTATGGAACTCTTGGTTGCAGAATTGGAAGACACGATTCAGTCTGTGCCCGCGGATGATGACCAGTTTGATTTTGCGTTATCGTCCGGGCAGAACCCGCGTTTGTTTGTTGATGCGACGGCCCATATTGGTTTGGCACGTGACCGGATGACTTACCGTTTTGTGCGCGACAGCCGTCTTGGCCGTGTGGTGCTCGAGGAAAGCCGTAATCTAAAAATCATCGCTGACCGCGTAACCCGCTATGTTGCCGAGCGCATTGTCGAGCGGCAGCGCATGATGGATGGGCCGGTAACAGATTTGGCAAAACCATCAAATCATACCGAAAAATCTAACAGCGCAGTTTTTGTGCCAACTGTCGTGAAGCCACCGCTCAGTGAAGGTGTCAGTGATTTTATGCTGGGCTTGATCTGGTTTTTAATCGGCGGTGTTGCTGGCGCCGGCGCACTTTACATGTGGCTCAATGGCATGTTGGGAAGCCTTGTTTAGCTGAGCCTCAAACGTTCAGTTTCAACCAATGCCAAGCCATCGGCTTTCATTTGGCGGCGAACCATTTCAATTAAAAAGCCGGAATCCTGCCGTGCAATTTGAAACTCGTTCCATCCGGCAGCCGGGCGCTTACCACCAGGGCTTTGCGCTGCCGCGCTGACGCCGACCACAGGCACGCGGATTTTTTCCGGTCCTGAAATCCAGTTGAGTGTTGGCAAATGCGTATGGCCATGAAGCACAAGTTCTGTTCCAACCTCACGTATGATCTGTTGAAACTTGCGAATACCGTAAAGCCGTTTGGCGCGTGACGCCGCGCCGCGCACTGGCGGGTGGTGAATCATAATAACACGGCAAAGGCCCTGCTTGCCGGTTTCTTCGAGAATTGTTTTCAACGCTTGCATTTGCCGGTCTGAGACGTGGCCTGCCGCGACAAATACCGGTGTAGCGCGTGCTGAATTAACCCCGATCAACGCAACCTCACCGCGAATGCGCAGTGATGGGAATGTCAGGTTCCCGGACTCATCGCCGATAAACTCTGCCAGGTTTTGGGTGGTTTTCTGCAACGCTCCAATCACATAGGCGTCGTGATTGCCCGGCACATAGGATATGTCTTTGGGTTCGCCAAGCGCTTCCATCCACAGTTTGGCAGCGGGCAGTTCGGCGGCCAGCGACAGATTTACGAGGTCGCCCGTCATGGCAATGTGATCAGGTTTGGCATCGTGCAGATCATCGATAAGCGCGGCCAGAACAGTACTGCCCAAGGATTTGGCGCGGTTTCGCCGCCAGTTTAAATAGCCCGTGATACGCTTCGACATGAGATCGCGCTTGCGGAAATGCGGCAGCGGACCGAGGTGAACATCGGATATATGGGCGAGACGGAACATGGTGCACGTCTAGCGCAACTGCGCTAAGGCGTCACCAGTCAACTATTGGGGATCACGGTTTTCATGCGGTCTTTGTATTTAGGTTTGCGCAACCGGCTTTTTCATATTTTGTTTTTGCTGACCCGTCCTATGACTTTGGGCGCGCGCGTCATGTTGTTCAATGAGCGCGGTGAAATTTGCCTCATTAAGCATGGCTATGTTGCGGGCTGGCAGTTGCCCGGCGGCGGGGTGGATACAGGCGAAACCATCGAAGCTGCGGCAATCCGTGAGTTGGCGGAAGAGGCCGGTTTTATGCCGTCAGAACCAATGCAATTATTTGCTCTCTATAAAAACGAGAAGGCCAGCAAGCGCGACCACGTGGCCCTTTATATTTGTCGTGTGGCAAAGCCGATTCCCGCGTTCAAAATTGACGGACGCGAGATTATTGACTGCCGGTTCTTTGCACCCGATGCTTTGTCAGATGATGTGAACGGATCAACGAAAAGGCGCGTGGCAGAAGTTGTAGGCGGCGCTGCGTGCGACGGGTTTTGGTAGTTAACCCGGTCTTTACCTAAAGCTTTCAACTTGCTAACAACGTCAAACAATTGGATCATAATTCATGGCAATAACCATCTGGAACCGACGAAGCCGATAAGCGCTAAAGCCCGCGCCGCCTTCGTTATCGTTCCTTTTGGTTGAGATTACCCATGAATGCGATGTTCCATATTGCGCCGGAAACTCCGGCGGACGCCCCTCTCATTGAAGCCCTGCACGCTGAAGCGTTTGGACCTGGTCGCTATACGCGCGCAGCATTTCGTTTGCGCGAGCAGGGAGGCCATAGTGCCAGCCACTCTTTTGTCGTGCGAGATGGCATGATTATGCGTGCAACCATCCGCATGACGCCGATATTGGTTGGCCAAACCAAGGCATGGCTGCTCGGCCCATTGGCGGTGATGCCGGGTTTTGCCGGGCAGGGCATGGGCAAAGCCCTGCTGCGCCATGTGCTGGAACTGGTCACCGAGCCGGTTTTGCTGGTTGGTGACCGGCCTTATTATGCTCCGTTCGGTTTTGAGAGCATTTCACCCAAAGATGTGGTGATGCCGGGGCCGGTTGACCCAAGACGGTTGCTGGTTGCAAAGATCAACACCGAAACACGTGCTGCGCTTAGGGGCATAGTAAGCCATGCTAATGTTTGATTTTAGCGCCCCTCGCGCCACCACGCCGCGCCAAGCGCCAGCAACAATACGGCAAGACCGGCAAAACCCGCAAACAATGGCTGGCGGCTGACGGATTTCAGCAACGTGTCATTGGTCGGGCGAAGCCCCATCCAATCCGCACCAGAGGCCGAATTGCCGCTGACGGGCACAATATTAGGCAGTTTTACACCGGTCGCAGCCGCTAGACGCAATGCCGTTCCGCCAGTGGTTTTTGCAAGCGGCGCGATGACATCCGGCGTTGAAACAACGGCTTGATACTCGCGCGTATTGACTGCGCCAACTTGCGCAAGCGTGGTCAAATCGCGATTGGCAATTTGGAACAGACCCGTCTCTTCAGTTTCGAGCCGTGCAGTGAACAGCCCGTTACCATCGCCAATCAGAGGCGTTTCCACGGTTTTGCCTGAAGGCGTTACGATTTGTGCAACGCCAGCTTCTTTCGCCATGGTCTGGCGGCGGATCACGAGCGCTTCTCCATCACCCTCGGCAATCAGGCGTTCTTCTTCAAGTTCAGGCTGGCCCATCAGCCAGTGCGCGGTGCGACGGTAAAGCTGCACATGCGGGCCGCCGCCTTCAAAACCGCGCGCCCACAGCCAGCCTTGGTCGGACAGCAGCATAGCAACACGGCCTTTGCCGACGCGGTTTAAAACCAGCAATGGCGCATCATCCGCCCCGCTCATGACACTGACGCCAGTGGTTTCGCCCACAGCAATCTGACGAAACCAACGGCTCCACTTTGGCGGGGTGACGTCTGAGCCCTCAAGATTACGCGTCACTGGATGACGGCGGCCTTCATCCGTCAATTTGGGGTAAAACGCCTTTTCAACAATTTCGCCGGTTGGCAATGCCGGTAGAGCCGGAAACAAAGGCGTATTGGCGAGTGATAGCTCACCGGCATATTCCGGCCCGGACGCAACCAGCAGTGCGCCGCCCTCTTCGACATAACGCGCAATATAATCGTAATATAGCAACGGCAGAACGTTGCGGTTCTGGTAGCGGTCCAGAATGATCAGGTCGAAATCATTGATTTTCTCAACAAAGAGTTCGCGTGTCGGGAACGCGATCAGGGAGAGTTCGTTTATGGGTGTGCCATCCTGTTTTTCGGGCGGCCGCAAAATGGTGAAATGCACCAGATCCACATCTGCGTCAGATTTCAACAGATTGCGCCATGTGCGCTCACCGGCATGGGGTTCACCCAATACCAGAAGTACCCAAAGGTTTTCGCGGATGCCATCGACAATTGCCACGGCGCGGTTGTTGGTGCTTGTGATCTCGCCAGTTTCAGTGGCGACCTCGATTTCGACAATATTACGCCCGGCGATCGGCGGCGTAATGGTGACGGTTTGATCGCTGCCGGGAGCGACCGGCTGTTCTGCCACAACTTCACCATTGACCCGCACAGTGACGTTTGAACCCGCCGCAATCGTGCCAGTATCATCCACGCGGTAGGTCATCTCGATTGGCTTACCAACGAGGCCAAAGCGTGGCGCGATGCTGAAACTAATGCGGCGATCAATTTCATCCGGGCGTCCGGAAATCAACGCATGAAGCGGCGCAGTAAAACCGAACGCATTCGCATTTGCAGGAACATCGTGAATTTGTCCGTCGGTAATGAAAATTGCGCCTGCAACACGCGAGGGCGGCACATCGCGCAGGGCTTCGGACAGCGTTTCAAACAACCGCGTCTCACCATCCTGCTCACCGGCTTTGCTTTCCAAAACGCGCGGCTCAAATTGCGGGAAGCGCGTCAAGCGCTCGAGCAGACCGGATAAAGCGGCATCGGTTTGCGCGCCTCGGCCATCAAACAGCTGGCTTTGCGAGCGGTCAACAATGATTGCGACCGTGCTTTTTACCGGCTCGCGTTCTTCTTGAACCAACACCGGGTTTGCCGCAGCGAGAGCAAGTGAAACAGCGGCGGCGGCACGAAAGAAACGCCCGCGAACAGCGTAAATAATGCCAAGAACCGCAAGTAAGGCGAGAACCGCACAAAGCCCGGCAAGCAACCAAGGTTGCAGCAACGGCTCAAACGAAAGGCGCAATCCGTTCAGCATCACTGACCCAGCCTTTCAAGAAGTGCGGGCACATGCACCTGATCGGATTTATAATTGCCGGTCAGCACATACATCATAATGTTGACGCCAGCGCGATAGGCGTAAAGCCGCTGATCAGGGTCGTTCGGCACGGTTGCATAAAGCGGTTCGCCAAACTCATCAGCGGCCCAAGCACCGGCCAGATCATTGCCGGTAATCATGATTGGCGTTACGCCATCCAGCGCGCGGACGGGGCGGGCGGGATTAGCCACCGATTTTGCATTGGCTTCCACCCAAAGCGGCCCGCCGCGATAGCGTCCCGGAAAATCCTCAAGGATAAAAAAAGCTTTCGTGAGCACATGGTCCGTTGGTACAGGCTCGAGCGCAGGCACGTTCATTCCCGCCAATATGTTACGCAAGCGCAACGTCGCAGGGGATGCGGATGCGGCATCAAAACCGCTCAGCAACTCATCGCGCGTATCAAACAGAACCGTACCGCCATCTTTCATATAGGTGTCGATTTTGCTCAGCGCTTCTGGCGATGGCATCGCCCCGTCAGGATCAACCGGCCAGTAAATCACAGGGTAAAAAGCAAGTTCATCGGTAGCAGGGTTCACCGCTTTAGGCGTGCCCGGTTCCAGAGCGGTGCGGCTGGCGATAAACATATTGAGGCCTTCAATGCCCGCTTTTGTCACCTCATCAATGGCCGCATTGCCGGTTTCAACATAAGCCATACGGGTTTGGCTAATTGCCTCAATAGCATCAGCTTCAGACACAAGTTCAGCGGCGCGAACGTTATCGACCGGTAGCATGATTGCTGCTGCCAAAAGTATGGCAGATGCTGTGATAAATCTGCGGCGGACTTGCGAAAATGCGCCCGCCATCCATAAAACGGCGATGGCATCAAGTGCGATGAGTGCGAGCGCAAAACCGAACAATGGCCCGCGCAAATCCCGTGTTTCGGCAGTGATGTAAGCGGCGCGGGTAACGTTTTGCCAATCCGGCCCAAGTTCAAATGGCGCAAAACGGGTTTCAGGTGTGAACAGATTGCGCGCGGTGAAAGCCTCGCTCGCGCCATATAATCCGGGAGGGTGCGGGAAACTGATTTGCGATGTTGGCTCTGCGGGCTCAGCTGTTGCCGGGGGCTGGATCAAACGGCCTTCGGTGTTGAGGGTGCGCAAAGGCGGTAGAGCCGTTGCTGTTGTTTTGGTATTGGACGGGCTGGTTGACGCCAACTGTACCACTCGCCGCAGCATTTCAACGAACGTTCCCGAAATTGGCAGATTAGACCACGTGGCGTCGGGTGATACGTGGAACAAAGCTACCACGCCGCGTGTCTGCCTTGTCCCGGTTACCAGCGGCGTTCCGTCTTCAAGGCTAGCCCATGTGCGCTCCGGCTTGTTGAGCGTCGGGTCAGCCAGCACCTGCCGCCGCACTGTGACATCGCGGGGCGCGGGCAGACCGGCAAAAGGGCCGGTTTCAGGAAATGCTGCTATCGGTTGCGGTTCACCCCACGAAAGCACACCATCCAAATCACGCTCTCCGTTGCGCAGTGCAACCGGCAAAAGCGGATCATCAAGTACCGGTTCTGCAGCGGCCAATCTCGGCCCGGCAAAGCGGATCAGCGCGCCGCCTTTATTGACCCAGTCGATCAGTTTGGCGCGCGACTCCGCATTTATGACGCCAACATCCGCGAGCACCAAAACCGAAGGCCGGTCTTCGAGAACCGTCGTAATAATAGAATCGAGATTATCACCTTCGGGTTCAACCAGATCCGCAAAGGGAGCCAGCGCTTCACGGATATAATAAAGCGGCGCAAGCAGGGGTTGCGCGCCTTCATTATTGGTTGCTGAGATCAAGCCAACGCGGCGGCGGCCTGAACCGGCATCATAAAGCTGAACAGCGCCAGTGGTTGCAACGCCATCAATAGAGACGGTG
>JANMFT010000008.1:0-2580 GCA_031374255.1 Limoniibacter sp.
CGATTTGGCCGCGTGCTGTTGCCGAAATAATACCACTTGTGGTGGTTTGCCCGACACCGAACGGGTTGCCGATGGCGAGCACAAGGTCACCGATTTCAATGGCGTCACTGTTGCCCATTGGCAGGGCGGCAAGTTCAACGCCGCCTTGAATTTTAAGCACAGCCAAATCCAATTGTTTATCAGCCAGCATGACATCGCACTGAAATTCGCGGCCATCGGGCAGAGCGATCTTAATTTGGTCTGCACCCTCAATCACATGGAAATTGGTAACAATAACGCCGCTTTTATCAACAATCACACCGGAACCGAGCGAAGACTGCATACGCTGCGGCGCTTGGTTGAACTTGCGCCCAAAGAATTGCTCAAAAAACGGATCGCCCTCAAACGGTGATTGGCGCTGCTGTGCCATACGTTCAGCGTAAACATTGACCACCGATGGCGCGGTTTGCTGAACCAGCGGTGCAAATGATAGTTGCATTTCGCCTTGGCTGAACGGCACGCGGCGCTGTGCATCCGCAGTTTGTGTTGTGCCGCTGAGCCCGTTTAGCAACTTTGAAAATGTAGAGTTTTGCTCTTCGGCCTGCGATGGCGAAGCCAAAAGGCTCGCGCCCAAAAGTGCTATTCCAATGTGTGATGTAAGCTGGTGTTTCATGTGGTTGAACCCTCAGACAATTTGATGTTTTGCCTTCAACATAATTACGGCCCCAAAATGATTTGAGGCCGCAATTCGTTTTTCATGTTGATAATGCCGGAAAAGCCTAAGATTTTCGCGGTAGCCTCGGCACAGTTGCGGTCACTTTCGGCTTCTCAATCTTCGCCTTGGGCGCGGCTTTGGCTGGCTTAGCTGTAGACTTTTTCACTTTAACCGGTGCGGCTTCAACCTCTTCCAGCTTTTCACGCTTGGGTTTTAACGGCACATCGGCAGGAACCGAGATCAGCAATAATTTCTCGCCGCCTTCATCCACAGTCACTTTTACCACACCGCCATTTTTCAAATCACCAAACAAAATGCGGTCGGCGAGCGGTTTCTTGATATGCTCTTGGATAACACGTGCCAAAGGCCGTGCGCCCATGCGTTCATCATAGCCACGTATTGCCAGCCATTCGATGGCTTCCGGTGCGAGATCAAACGTAATATCGCGCTCTGCCAGTTGGGCCTCGAGTTGGAGCACAAACTTCTGCACCACTTTATGGATGACAACCGCAGGAAGCGAACCAAACGGCACAATGGCGTCCAAACGGTTACGAAATTCTGGCGTAAACAACCGGTTGATCGCCTCAACATCATCGCCTTCGCGTTTTGTTGAGCCAAACCCTATGGCATTGCGCTGCGCCTCGGACGCCCCGGCATTGCTGGTCATAATCAGAATCACGTTACGGAAATCAATCTGCTTGCCGTTATGGTCAGTCAGTTTGCCATGATCCATAACCTGCAACAAAATGTTGAACAGATCGGGGTGGGCTTTTTCAACTTCATCGAGCAACACAACACAATGCGGGTGTTGGTCAACGCCATCGGTCAACAACCCGCCTTGTTCAAAACCGACATAACCTGGAGGCGCGCCAATCAGGCGTGAAACAGTATGGCGCTCCATATATTCCGACATATCAAAGCGCAGCAGTTCAACGCCAAGCGTTTTGGCCAGCTGATTTGCAACTTCGGTTTTGCCAACACCGGTCGGGCCGGTGAACAAATATGAACCGATTGGTTTTTGCGGCTCACGCAAACCAGCACGGGCAAGTTTAATTGCAGCAGACAAAGCCTCAATTGCCAGATCCTGCCCGTAAACCACGCGTTTTAGATCAGCATCCAGATTTGCAAGCACTGTCGCATCATCTTTCGATACTGATTTTGGCGGAATGCGCGCCATCGTTGCGATTGTGGCTTCAATCTCTTTCAACGTGATGTTTTTGCGGCGTTTGTTTTCTGGCAACAACATTTGTGATGCGCCCGTCTCGTCGATCACGTCGATGGCTTTGTCCGGCAATTTGCGGTCATTAATGTACCGCGCAGACAACTCAACAGCGCCTTTGATCGCGTCGGCTGAATATTTTACCTTATGAAACTCCTCGAAATAAGGTTTGAGGCCCTTCATGATCTCGATTGCGTCGGCAATGCTTGGCTCAGCCACATCAATCTTTTGGAAGCGGCGCACAAGAGCGCGGTCTTTTTCAAAATGCTGGCGGAACTCCTTGTAAGTGGTCGAGCCCATGCAGCGCAGCGTGCCGCCTGACAATGCCGGTTTGAGCAAATTAGAGGCGTCCATCGCGCCACCGGAAGTTGCACCAGCGCCAATAACCGTATGAATTTCATCAATAAACAGGATTGCGCCATTGGTGGCTTCCAGCTCTTTAACAACCTGTTTCAAGCGCTCTTCAAAATCACCGCGATAGCGCGTGCCTGCAAGAAGCGCGCCCATATCGAGCGAGAAAATGGTAGCGTCCTGCAACACTTCCGGCACGTCTTTTTCAACGATGCGTTTGGCAAGGCCTTCGGCAATTGCGGTTTTGCCGACGCCCGGGTCACCCACAAACAACGGGTTGTTTTTTGAACGGCGGCACAGAATTTGAATGGTGCGG
>JANMFT010000088.1:0-23171 GCA_031374255.1 Limoniibacter sp.
AGGCCTCGGGGCTTGGCCCAGCGCCCATTTGCGCTTCGATCACATCAAAGCGCTTGACCATCTGGTCCATACGTTCGGCAGGTATACTTGTCATGAAATCTAAACCGGCAGGCTGCGCGCGGCAGCATAATCTTGCAGCAATTTGCGGATATCCGGCGCCTCACCACGGTCAAGCGCAGCGTTCACAATCTCACTCACTTCAGCCAGCCGCACCTCACGAAGCATCGCTTTGATCGGCCCGATTGCTGATGCCGACAGCGAAATATTGCGGTAGCCGATCGCAAACAAAGCCAGTGCCGGTATCGTGCGGCTTGCCATTTCACCACACAACGTCACCGGCGTGCCATGGGTTTTGCCAGCCCGCACAATCATCCGCAGCGCCCGCAAAAACGCTGGTGTCAGCATATCATAGCGTTTTGCCAGCGCCGCATTTCCACGGTCGACCGCCATCATAAACTGGAACAAATCGTTGGAGCCAACCGAAACGAAATCGACCGCCTTCATCAAGCCGTCCAGATTATGCAGCAGCACCGGCACTTCCAGCATCGCGCCAAGTTTCAGGCTTGTCGGCAGATCATGGGCGTGGCGCGATAAATGCTGAACTTCTTTTTGGATGATTTTCCGGCTCTCAGTAATTTCAGAAAGCTCCGTCACCATTGGCAGCATCACGCGGAGTTCCCGCCCGCCCGCTGCTTTGAGCAAAGCCCGCATTTGCGTGCGCAACAGCGCAGGGCGTTCCAAAGTGAGGCGCACCGCGCGCAAACCCAATGCCGGGTTCTCTTCCGTTGTATCAACCCGCATATACGGAAGCGCTTTATCGCCGCCGATATCCAAAGTGCGGAATGTGACGGGCTTGCTGCCAGCCGCACTGATCACCTGGCGGTACAGCTGTTCCTGCACTTCGGCGCGCGGAAAGGCGGAGGCCACCATGAACTGCAATTCTGTGCGAAAGAGGCCAATGCCATCTGCGCCGCTCTCTTCGAGTTGCGGCAAATCCACCAGCAAACCGGCGTTCATCATCAGGGTGAAGGCTTCATTGTCTGCCGTCACATTCGGCAATGCTCGCAATGACTTATAAAGCTTTTGCCGGTTGGCGCGGAACCGCACTTTTTCGGCGTAAACAGATTCAACGTTTGATACGGGCCGTAAATGCGCAACGCCCTCTTCGCCGTCGACAATAATGGCGTCGCCAGCTTCAGACATTGACACAATGCCTTTGGCCTGTCCCAACACCGGCACACCCATTGCGCGGGCCACAATCACCACATGGCTGGTTGCTGAACCTTCTTCCAATACCAGCCCGCGAATGTTCTCACGCGGATAATCAAGCAGCTCCGCCGCGCCCATTGTGCGGGCAACAATAATGCCGTCCTTTGGCAACTTGCCCAAAGCGCCGGCAGTGCCGCCCGCCAATTGCCGCATCAGCCTGTTGGCCAGATCATCAAAATCAGAAAGGCGTTCGCGCAAATACGGGTCAGCCATTTGGCTCATTTTCCCGCGCATATCGCTCTGCACTTTTTCTACTGCAGCTTCAGCGGTCAATCCATTGCGGATTGCCTCTTCCATCCGGCGCACCCAGCCCTTGTCATGGGCAAACATCCGGTAGGCTTCCAGCACAGCACGGTGCTCACCCTCAAAATCCACGTCACGCCGTGCCAGCATATCGTCAATGGATGAGCGCAAGGATTTCAGCGCATAGTCCAGCCGCTCAACCTCTGCTTCGCTGTCTTCAGCAAATAGATTGGTTACCACCACGCGTGGGTCGTGCAGCACAATATGCCCCAAGCCCACGCCTTCATTATAGCCTGAACCATTGATGGTGACCGGTTTTTTAAGGTCGAGCAATTGACCGGAGGTCTGCAAACCTGACAGACTGCCTGAAGCCACCAGCTCGCCCAAAACCATAGCGACGGTTTCCAGCGCCTCAACTTCATCGTCGTCATAGACACTGACTTTTGACCGGTTTTGAATGACCACCACGCCAAGTGTGCGGCCCGCGCGCAAAAGCGGCACACCCAAAAACGAGTTGTAAATCTCTTCGCCGGTTTCAGGAAAATAAGCAAACGCCGGGTGGTTTTGCGCATCCGATAAATTAAGCCCGCGATTGCTGGCCGCAATTGTGCCAACCAATCCTTCGCCGAGTTTTAATTGCGAGCGGTGCACCGCCTCTTTTTTAAGGCCTTGCGTAGCATAAAGTTCAAGAACACCGTCAGCCCTCAGCACATAGACCGAACAGACCTCGCACACCATTTTGGCAGCAATTTCAAACACGATGCGGTCGAGCCGCTCTTGTGCCCCCATACTCTCAGTCATCAGGTCGCGCAGGCGCTTTAAAAGCACCCTTGGGCCGACACTGTTTGACTTATCCGGCATCGCTGTTTCCGCACCTTTAGGCCCAAGGAAGCAAAAAAGGAATCAGTTACGTTCCCTTAGACCTTATCCAACCCGTATACCGAGTGGAGCGTACGCACTGCAAGTTCAGTATAAGCGCCGTCAATCAGAATAGAGATTTTAATCTCAGACGTCGTGATAGCACGGATGTTGATGCCCTTCTGTGACAGCGCCTTAAACGCCGTTGCCGCTACACCGGCATGGCTGCGCATGCCGATGCCGACGACCGAAACTTTGGTAAGACCGGGTTCCGATTGCACCATTTCGAATCCGATCGCATCACGGGCAGCTTCGATAACGGCCAGCGCTTTAACAAGATCACCATTCGGCACGGTGAATGTCATATCGGTTTTAGAGCCATCTTCCGAAATATTCTGGACGATCATATCGACATTGATATTGCTGTCTGCGAGCGGCACAAACACTGCGGCAGCAACGCCGGGCCGATCAGCGACACGGCGCAAAGACACCTGTGCCTCATCTTTGGCGTAAGCAATACCGGTGACAACTTCCTGTTCCAAAATCTCATCCTCATCACAAATCAAAGTTCCAGGCGGATTTAAAACGTCGCCCATACCGGGTGCATCAGGGTCATCAAACGATGAGCGCACAAATGTTCTGACCTTATGCACCATTGCCAATTCAACTGAACGCACCTGTAAAACCTTTGCACCGAGCGATGCCAGTTCCAGCATTTCTTCAAATGCCACTTTGGCAAGGCGTCTGGCTTTAGGTTCAATACGCGGATCGGTCGTATAAACACCGTCCACATCGGTATAAATATCGCAGCGGTCTGCCTGCACCGCGGCAGCTATCGCAACAGCGCTTGTATCAGAGCCGCCACGGCCCAGCGTTGCGATTCTGTTGTCCGGTGCAATGCCTTGGAAACCGGCAATCACCGCAACTTGCCCCTGCGCCATACGGGAAATCAACAATGCGCCATCAATACTATCAATCCGCGCCGCGCCATGCGCGGTATCTGTCCGCAGCGGTATCTGCCAACCCATCCAAGACCGCGCTTCAATGCCCATTGATTGCAGCGCAATGGCCAAAAGCCCGGCTGTGACTTGCTCACCGGACGCCACAACCGCATCATATTCCCGCGCGTCATAAAACGGTGAAGCTGCACCCGTAATTTTCGGCATCGCTTCAACCCAGCCGACCAGCTCATTGGTTTTACCCGACATGGCTGAAACCACCACGGCAATCTCGTGCCCGGCATCAACTTCGCGCTTCACATGGCGTGCCACATTATGGATGCGCTCAGGTGTGGCAACCGACGTGCCGCCAAATTTCATTACAATACGGGCCATGATAAACTTCGAAGTAAACGGGCAATTGCGCCGGTCTGGCGCGCGGCGGTTGTCTAACCGTTCAAGCCCGCGTCCGCAAGACGCGTTGGTAAAGCCTTGACTTGAGATGCTGCGCGAACAATGTCCACATCAGTATTTGTTGGATCAAAATCATGGCCCAAACTGCACGCACAACAATCGACCAAAGCGACGTTGACCGCTTTTCGCGCATTGCATCCGAATGGTGGGATCCGCGCGGCAAGTTCCGCCCGTTGCACAAATTTAACCCGACCCGGCTCGATTACATCCGCGAACAGGTCAGCGCCACGTTTGGCCGCAACCTCAAAAGTGCCAAGCCGTTTGAGGGCTTGCGTCTTCTTGATATAGGCTGTGGCGGTGGCTTGCTGTGCGAACCGATGGCACGCCTTGGTGCAAACGTCGTCGGCGCAGATGCCTCGGCCACCAATATCGAAGTTGCAAAATTGCACGCTGTGCAATCCGGCGTTACAATCGATTACCGCGCTACAACGTCTGAGGCTTTAAGCGAGGCGGGTGAAGCCTTTGACATTATTTTAAATATGGAAGTGGTTGAGCACGTCGCTGACGTGGAACTCTATTTGCAATCCTGTGCGAAAATGCTGCGCCCCGGCGGGCTGATGTTTATCGCCACCATCAACCGCACTATGAAGGCCTATGCGCTGGCGATTGTCGGTGCGGAATATGTTTTGGGCTGGTTGCCAAAAGGCACGCATTCCTACGAAAAACTTGTGCGCCCTGAAGAAATCGAAGCCGCGCTTAGCGCAACTGGCGTTTCGATCATCGACCGCTTGGGTGTGACCTACAATCCGCTCACAGATAAATGGTCGCGTTCCAACGATATTGCAGTCAATTATATGATGCTGACGTCGCGACCAAAATAATTTGGTTTATTTGAAATTTCGATCTCTACTTTCGTCATCGTCCGACTTGATCGGACGACCCATTTCATTGAGCTAACAGGATAGATCGCGGCATGGGTAGTCCGATCAAGTCGGACTATGACGAAGGGTTTACTTCGATGCAAAAAGTTTAAGCCTCGCCCGTCACCACACCCACGAACGGCAACTCTCTGAACGCATAGGCCGCATCCATGCCATACCCAACCACAAAATGGTCGGGGCAGATAAACCCGGTATATTCCGCTTTTATAGGCGAATTACGCCCTTCGGATTTATCGAGCAGCACTGCGAACTCAACCGAGTTTGCACCGCGCCCCATCAACAAATCGCGCGCGAAAGCCAGCGTCTTGCCGCTCTCCAAAATATCATCGATCAGCAGCACGTCTCGGCCCTCAACATCGCTGTCAATATCACGGGTGAGTTTGAGTTCCCCGCTCGCCGTGCCTTTGCCATAGCTCGAGATCATCATAAATTCGACTTCGGGCGCCATGCCAATATCATGCATCGCACGCACCAAATCTGCCGCAAAAATGAAAGAACCTTTGAGTACCGCAATCACCAAAAGATCATGCGTCTCTCGGCCCGAAATCTCTTTTGCGAGTTCCAAATTGCGCCGCGCAATGGTGGAGGCGCTGAACAACACTTCAATATTGCGGTTGCGGATGACGGGCATTGTTAATCCGGTTTAGTTCGAGAGCGCGATCACAACCGATGCGATGCTGGCGGAGGCAATGTCAAGGCGGCCGGAAACAACAACCTCTTGTCCGGGCCCCAACGTCCACCCTTTTTGCCCAAGCAAATAGCGTTTCGCAGAGCCGTCATTGTGCTTCACGGTCACGGTCACTGGATTGGTGTGCACGGCTGCTTTGCCGGAATTCCTAACAATGCCTTCAACGTGCAGCGCAGATTTGCCATCGGCCGAGACCACCCGCCATGAGGCATCAACAATTTCTGACGAGGCCGCCAACTGAATTCCCGACGTTGGCATTCTGTCTATTTGCCTGAACAGACTATAGCCGCCTGATACCCAAAACGACAGCATCACCAAAGCGGCACTAAACCCGTAAAATGCAATGGAATCATCGCGCAATGGTTTGGCGTATTTTTTGCCGAATACCGACATGCCGGTCTTTTCGATCGCCAGTTTTGGCGTCACTTTATCCGGCGTATCAACCATCGCACCAGAGTTTAAACTTGCTTTTGGCGCAGCCTCAACCGTTTCAAAATCAGCATCCAGCACCGGCTCATCACTTTGAAACCGGTCATTTGGCCGGGCATTCCGTTCCTGAACTGTTTGTCTGAACTGCGCCATCAAGTGTCCATAGTCTTGGCTATCAATGATTTGATGATTATCGCGAGCTGCCTTAAGATTGCGTTAACCATAAGCCCCGCAAACCAAACCATGAATGATCGCGCTAAAATGACAGCTCAGCTGGAGCTTCAACTATGATCCGCTTTGAAAATGTCGGGCTGCGTTATGGCATCGGGCCGGAAATTCTGCGTGACGTGTCTTTCCATATACCGGAGCGCTCATTTCAATTTCTCACCGGCCCCTCCGGCGCGGGCAAAACCTCGCTCTTACGTCTGTTGTTTTTATCGTTGAAACCCACACGCGGTAATATTACAGTCTTCGGGCGGGATCGTTCCACCATCAGCCGGCATGATTTACCGATGCTGCGCCGTAAAATTGGCGTGGTGTTTCAGGATTTTCGTCTGCTCGACCATTTGACCACTTTTGAAAACGTCGCGCTGCCATTACGCGTCCGCGGCCGCGAAGAAGCGAGTTATAAATCCGATGTGCGTGATTTGCTTGCATGGGTGGGTCTCGGCGACCGGATGCATGTTTATCCGCCGGTTCTATCCGGCGGCGAAAAGCAGCGCGTGTCGATTGCCCGCGCCTTGATTGAACAACCCGCCGTGCTTCTCGCAGATGAGCCGACCGGCAATGTCGACCCGCCGCTCGCCCGCCGTTTGCTCAAACTCTTCATTGAACTCAACAAACTTGGCACGGCCGTCATAATCGCCACCCATGATCTCAGCCTCATGGAACAGGTCGATTCGCGACGTATGGTGATCCATGACAATCGGGTTGAGATCTATGATTGAGGAACTTTTGCGCCGCGCCGGTGCCGACCGTGAAAAGGCTGCCAAAACCTTCCGGCGGATCATGCCGGATGGCAAGGCCAACCCTATCCTGCCTGCAACCACAGTATCTGCACGCGCGCTGACTTTGGTTGTTGCGATCATGACGTTTCTTGCATGCCTCACGCTCGGCGCAGTTATTCTCGTCAACCGCACTGCTGAAACCTGGCAAACCCAAATTGCGCGCGAAGCCACCATTCAAATTCGCCCTGCCGAAGGTTTTGACATGGATGCCGCCTTGGAAAAGGCAAAAAGCCTCGCTGAAACCTTCGACGGCATCACATCTGCCAAAATCGTGGATCGCGAAGCCACCGCACGCCTGCTCGAACCATGGCTCGGCTCCGGGCTTGATTTGGACACCTTGCCCGTTCCACGTCTGGTTGTCGTTACAATCGATCCGCAATCACCGCCGGATTTTGAGGCGATTTCAGCGACTGTTGCGCGCGACATACCCAATGCTTCTTTCGACAGCCACCGCAACTGGGTAGACCGGTTGATCACCATGGCGCGCACAACGGCTTTATTTGGCACAGGTATTTTCATCCTGGTTTTAGCGGCGACGGTGCTCACCGTGGTATTTGCAACACGCGGCGCAATGGCGGGCGCAGGACACGTGATTGAAGTCTTACATTTCGTTGGCGCGCAGCAAGGCTTCATCTCCCGCCAGTTTCGCCACCGGTTTTTCCTGATCGGCCTTTGGGGCGCATTGGCGGGCGGCATGCTTGCGAGCCTGTTGTTTCTGGCACTACGGTTTTGGGGCTCTGCCAATATGGCCGCGCCGGAGGCTGATCAAGCTGCGGCCCTGTTCGGGCAGTTCTCTTTGGGTCTGAGCGGGTATGGCGCAACGCTGCTCGTGATCTTGGCAATTGCCAGCCTCACAGGACTTACATCGCAATTGACGGTCACTGCCTTCCTTCAAGATTTACACGACGGTGAAACCAAATAGTAAACTTTAGATCGAAATTTGCTGGCAGTTCCGCTGGCATTCATTAAGCCCATTCTTAGCCATGATTGACGCCCAATATCCAACGGTGACAACACCCGAGCAGAAATCGCAAAAGCCGCGATCTCGCATTCGTGCGCGCGGTGGCTTTGTGCTGAAAATTGCCGCCGTGGTTTTAGGGCTGAGTTTTGTTGCAGGCTTTGCGATATTTACCTCAAAAATCACACATATGCAGCAAGCCAAAACCGTGCCGGCTGCCGACGCAATCGTGGTTCTGACTGGCGGCACAGATCGTTTGAAACCGGCAATTGAGCTTTTGAAAAAAGGTGCGGGCAAGAAGTTGTTGATCAGCGGCGTCAACGCCGATACCAGCAAATTACAATTGATTGGCGCATATAATATTTCGCCGGAACTTTCAGAGTGCTGCGTCGATCTTGACCAGATTGCCGTCAATACTGTGGGTAATGCCAAACAAACCGCCAAATGGCTGCGTGAGAATCGATTCAAATCGGTGATCCTTGTAACCAGCAATTACCATATGCCGCGCGCTGAAAAAGAACTGCACCGCTTGGCTGGCACAGTGAAAATCACGCCGTTTCCTTTGGTCAATTCAGATTTGCGCCACTGGAAATGGCTTGAGCAACCAGATGCGTTTCGATTGATCCTGACTGAATATTTGAAATTCATTCTGACATCGGCCCGGCATCTTTTTGCGCCAACACCAAATCGCGGTGAGCTGGCAAGGATATTGGGCTGATTTCAGGTTGATTTCAGGATGACCACCCCTGTTGCGCATTCCGGCTTTCAGCTAACAAGCTGGTAGATCGGTTCGGAATTCTGCCATGCTTATTTTGCGTTCACTGCTGTTTAATGCGCTATTCTACATCGCCACCTTTCTGCAAATGGTAGTCAGCCTGCCCTATTATTTTTTGGTATCGCGTCAGAAAGCATGGGCAATTCCCAATAATTGGGCGCGGTTTAACAACTGGATGCTGCACGTTATTTGCGGCGCGACGGTTGAGTTTAAGGGCGTTGAAAATATCCCAAATGGTCCCTGTATCATCGCTTCAAAACACCAGTCGACCTGGGATACGTTTGTGCTTTTGCCGCACCTTCAAGATCCGGTTCTCATCTTGAAACGCCAGCTGATGTGGATACCGGTTTTTGGCCAAATGCTGGCCCGTATGGACATGATTGCCATTGACCGTGCCAGCCGTGATGAGGCCCGCCGGCAAGTTAACGCAGGTGCCAACCGGGCTAAAGCGCAAGGTCGCCAGATTTTGATTTATCCTGAAGGCACGCGGCGCTCGCCGGGCGATGAACCCGCCTATAAGCAAGGCGTCGCTATGATTTATGAGGCGACCGGTTTGCCCGTTGTGCCGGTTGCGCATAATGCCGGTATGTTCTGGCCGCGCCGCAAATTCTTGCGCTATCCCGGCAAAATGACGGTGGAATTTTTGCCCGCCATTCCAGCGGGTCTGCCACGCGACCAAATGTTCAAGCGGCTGATCGTCGAACTCGAGGCCCGCTGCGACGCGTTGCTTATGGATGGCGCCTCACAACCAAACCCGCCGCCGCTTGCCGGTACAGCCATTAAGCGCCTTAACGAACTTGGATTTCAAGCTAAAAGCTGAAGCCTTTTGACGATACCTTCGAGCAACGAATCGTGAATGTTCATCTGCCGCAGATGCTGCACTGTGCTGGCCACATAATCAGGATTGGTGCCGCTAATGCCAGTTGCTCCGGCAACAATCGCAGCTGCATCATCTACGCTTAATCCGGCAGCATATTGCACATGGCTGCGATCGACAACATAAGTCACAGCGCTTGCTTTGCGCCCATCCTTTAAAACGATGCCGACTATTTTTTCGAGATAGACATTGGTGACCAATTCGCGGTCCCGCAAATAGGCCAACACACTTTCGCTTTTGTTGGCCTCCACCCGAAACGCCATGCCCCGGCACGATCCACCACGATCAAGCCCCAGCACAAGACCCGACCGCTCCCGCGTGCCACGGTGCACATAGGAATGCACACATAGCGCACGATGAAAACCCGACAATTGTGCGGGTAAAGCTTCAACGGCATCAAAGCCCGGCCGCCACATCAACGAACCATAGCCAAATACCCATAAATCGCTCATATCGCTGGTCATAAAGTTATAAACCAAAAAAGTTGGCCTTCCATGCCTGAGACAGACCGCCCTGACAATTCGCACGCGCACAAAAACGATATCACCGACAACAGCGCGGAATTTGAGTTTGACGCTATTTCGGTGATAGAGGCCGCGCCCGTCAACTATGCGGGCCGCATCAAAGTGCTGATGGCAGCCATTATTGTCGCAACCATCGCTTACACCGGCGCGTGGTTTTGGGTTGCATCATACATCGTCAAAACCACTCAAACCGCAATCAGCGACGCCGCAAAGAAAGGCCAAACCGTTACCTGCGACCAAGCCGCCGCAATAGGCTACCCTTTCCGCATGGGTCTAACTTGCAGCAAAACTGGCTTTACCGACCCGGCACAAAACTTAAAAATCGAGGCTGGCGCTTTCCGCAGCGCAGCACAAATCTACCAGCCGCGCCACATCATCGGCGAACTTGATGGCCCGTTGAAATTCACTGCAAACAACATCAACCCTTTGACAGCGAACTGGGCTCTGGCCCATGCGTCTTACAGCGGAAATGGCGGATTGCCGGCGCGCGTTTCGCTTGAAATCGAAAAGCCGGTCGTTACCGAAACTACCACTCAAATCGGCATTGCAACCTTAGCTGCATTTCACATGCGGCTAGGTGAAAACAACCAAGTTGATCTCGCTTCAAATATTGATGCCATACAAATCAAAGATGCTCCCGCCTTTAATTTTTCCAGCGATGCCTCTGTTTCCGGTGCAACGCGGTTCGACGCAGCCTTTGACAGCGGCAAGCCCTTGATCGAAGTTTTGCGCGGCAACCAAGGCGAACTTAGAAACATTACGCTCGCATTTACAGATGGCGGCAGCGTCACAATCAGTGGCCCGTTCTCATGGTCAGACGCAGGTCTGTTGTCAGGAACCTTCAGCGTAAAAGCAGGTCAAACCGCAGCATTAATCGACAATTTGTCCAAAGTGACAACTGCACTTGGCTCACCCGTCAACAACCTCGACACAGTTAAAGCCATGGCCATAAATGACGCCTTTGATCTCACCATCACCGTTAAAGACGGCAACGCATCGCTTGGCTTTATCCCGCTCGGCAAAATCTCGGCGCTCTAGAGCATCGTACGAAAAAGTGTGCGCGGTTTTTCGTTAAAACGATGCGACGAAATAAAGAACTAACTTTTCTTCGAATGCCGCCCGAAATCAGCGTCCGCCGTATCCTGCCCGGCCTCAACAATGTTCCGGCGGATCGTGCGCGTGCGGGTAAACAATTCGAGCAGCGTATCGCCCTCGCCCCTGCGAATCGCCCGGCGAAGCGCCGTTAAATCCTCTGAAAACCGCCCCAGCATATCCAAAATGGCTTCACGGTTGTGCAGACATACATCGCGCCACATTACCGGGTCAGATGCCGCCAGTCGCGTAAAATCACGGAAGCCTGAAGCTGAATATTTGATCACCTCAGACTTGGTGTCGCTCGCCAGATCATCCGCCGTGCCGACAATGTTGTAGGCAATAATATGCGGCAAATGACTGGTAATGGCCAAAACCGTGTCGTGGTGATCAGGGTCCATCACATCGACATTTGAGCCACAACCTTGCCAAAACGCTGTCAGCCTTGCGATGGCTTCCGCATCGCTGTTTGGCAGCGGCGTTAAGATGCACCAACGCGCGTCAAACAAACTGTCAAAGCCCGCATCCGGCCCTGAATGCTCGGTGCCGGCAATCGGGTGGCCCGGAATGAAATGCACATTATCCGGCATAAACGGCTGCATCTGGCTGATCACAGAGCGCTTGGTCGAACCAACATCGGTCACCACTGCACCAGCTTTCAAATGCGGGCCGATCATTTCTGCCACCGCGCCTGAAGCGCCGACAGGCACCGATACAATCACCAGATCTGCACCGCGCACCGCTTCTCCCGCGTCCGCCATATAGGCATCGCCAAGACCCAATTCTTCGGCGCGCTTTAATGTGGCCAAACTGCGTGTTGAAATTACAATGCGCTTAGCCAGCCCGCGCGCCTTAATCACCCGCGCCAAGGACGAACCAATAAGGCCGATGCCGATCAAGGCAATGGTTTCAAAGCGTGGAATTTCAGCCATGAATAAATTCTTTCAGCGCCGAGAGCACGCCCAACATCGCCTCTTCACTGCCAATCGTCAGCCGCAAAGCATTGGGCAGGCCGTATGCCGTCACCCGCCGCAATACAAACCCGCGTGACAGTAAAAACGCATCGGCTTTCTCAGCGCTTTTTGCCGGATCACTTGGAAAATGCAGCAGCACAAAATTGCCAACCGACGGCGTGACCCGCAGTCCGGCAACCGATAACTCTGTGCTCACCCGCTCCAGCCAAACATCATTATGTGCAATGGCCTTATCTTGGTGCGCTTTGTCGGCAATCGCCGCCGCACCGGCCGCAATCGCCAACGCATTAACATTGAACGGCCCGCGCACGCGGTTGACGGCATCGCAGACATGCTGTGGCGCATACATCCAGCCAATACGCAAAGCTGCAAGCCCATGAATTTTTGAGAAGGTCCGCGTCATCACCACATTGTCAAACGACGACACCAATTCGACCCCAGCCTCATAGTCATTCCGCCGCACATATTCAGCATAAGCTGCATCAAGCACCAACATCACATCGCTACTCAAACCGGCATGCAAACGCCGCACTTCTGATACTGAAACGTAAGTCCCCGTCGGGTTGTTCGGATTGGCCAAAAACACAGCCTTTGTGCGCGGAGTTACCGCCGCCAAAATCGCGTCCACATTGGCGGTATGCTCGGTTTCTTTGGCCATCACCGGCGTTGCGCCCGCCGCCATTATCTGGATTTTATACACCAAAAACCCATGCTCAGTGTAAATTGCCTCGTCGCCGGCACCCAAATAGGTCTGCGCAATCAGGCCCAACAATTCATCTGAACCGTTTGAACACACGATATTGGCCGGGTTCAAACCATAGGCATTGGCAATGGCCTGCTTGAGTTGATTGGATTGCCCGTCAGGATACAGCGCCATGCGATCAGCCAGCGAGGCAATCGCTTCCACCGCCTTCGGACTTGGGCCGACAGGCGTCTCGTTCGACGAGAGCTTATAGACCTTCGCCACGCCATCCACATGCTCGCGCCCTGGCACATAAGCGGCAATATCCATAATACCGGCATTTGGCTGTGGGCGCATCGCAAGGCTCCTACGAAATTCTAAAAAGCCATATCGTTAGGTTTGAAACCTGTCGAGTGCGACGAGATTGACTTCTTTGCGCCCATACCCCTGCGGGGCGAGCACCGGTACAAAGACACGGCGGGATTTTTTGGGGGTTACTGCGATGCCCTGAAACACACGTTTGCGGGCCTCAATAATCAACACACCGGCAAACACCGGCCAAAGTTTTTGGCCGGTGGTTTCAAACGGCGTCCAAAATTTCATAAAGGCACGCCGTTTAAACGGCGGGCTGTGCAGCGCCTCGCCGGTTTCTTCCACTGAAAACCCGGCCTCACGCAGCAACGCCTTCATCTGCCCCATCGAATAAGGCCGCCCGGTTCCAAACGGCGTATGTTCAAACCTTGCCCACAGACCGCGGCGGCTCGGAACCACAATTACCAGCCTGCCGTTTGGGGCAAGCACCCGCCAAAACTCTGCCAATGTATCGCGCGGGCTTTGCGCATGTTCCAAAGCATGCACCATAAGCACCGTATCGACCGCGGCATCTGGCAGTGGCAAATCCTCTTCAAAAACCAGGGCAGTACGAGTTGGTTCTTTGACCGGCCATGGATATGCGCCCTGCCCCGCCGGCATAAACGCCAATGTGCGTTCAGCCTGCGCGCCAATCACATCAAGCCATGGCGTCGGATAACCAAACCCCAATACCCGCTGGCCAACAAAGGGTTTGACGAATTTTTGCAACGCCTCTCCAAGCGAGCGCTCCACCAATTTGCCAATGGCGGAGGCGTAAAACGCGCGGAGGGCAACAATATCACATGACATACGGGCAATGTAGGTGTCCAAAACCTTTTCAGCAATATGACAATGATTGAGCATAAGTCGTGACAAAACCTGCCAGTCACCCTATTCCAAAATGAAACCGGAGAACCGCCTTGCCAATCGAAATCGAACTGTTCACCGCCCGCGAGGATAATTTTGGCGTACTGGTGCATGACAACACAGCAAACGTCACGGTGTCCATTGATGCGCCGGAGGAAGCCGCCATCCGCGCTGCGCTCATCCGCAAAGGTTGGACGCTCAGTCATATTCTTACCACCCACAAACACATCGACCATGTTGAGGCTAATTTGGCGCTTAAGGCCGCGTTTAGCTGCACCATTATCGGGCCGGAAGGTGATAAAGATTTGATCCCCGGCATCGACCAAGCGGTCAAAGGTGGCGATGTTTTAAGGCTTGGCACCATGGACATCGAGGTCATTGATACACCCGGCCACACCAATGCCTGTATCAGCTACTACATTCCATCTGCGAAAGCCGTTTTCACCGCCGACAGTCTGTTTTCGCTCGGTTGCGGGCGCATATTTGATGGCACGCCGGAAATGATGTGGGCTTCCATGCAACGCTTAATGGCACTGCCGCCACAAACTAAAATTTATTGTGGCCATGAATACACCGCATCAAATGCCCGCTTTGCTCTCAGCGTCGATGCTGGCAACGAGGATTTGCAAGCCCGCGCCGGTCAAGTGACTTTGTTGCGCGGGGAAGGCAAACCGACACTGCCGGTGACATTGGCCCAAGAGCTTGCCACCAATCCGTTTTTGCGCGTGGCTGACGCCGCGATCCGTGCCCATTTGGGCATGGAAAGCGCAACCGACGACGAAGTTTTCACCGAACTGCGCAAACGCAAAAACACGTTTTGAAAATGGAACAAAACTTCGAAACCGCACGGCATATTATCAAGGCGCTCAAAATGCAGCCGCACCCTGAAGGCGGCCATTATGTCGAGACGTTCCGCGATGTGCCAGAGAATGAGCAGCGTCCCCTATCGACCGCAATATATTTTCTGCTCCAAGCCGGTGAAACCTCACATTGGCATAAAGTAACCGATGCTGTGGAAATCTGGCATTGGCATGCAGGCGCACCTTTGGCGCTCACACAAAGCTCCAACGGCATTGACGCGACAAGCCAGCGCCTTGGCCCCAATGTGCTGGCCGGTGAGCACCCGCAAATTGTGGTGCCCGCCAGCCACTGGCAAACTGCGACCAGCCTTGGCACGTGGACTCTTGTCGGCTGCACAGTTGCGCCGGGTTTTGAGTTTTCGAGCTTTGTTTTAGCGCCGCCGGATTGGCGGCCCGGCAAAGATTTACCTGTGATCAAACCACTCGGTTCTGCTTGAATATCATATCCTTGGCAGCAATCACCGCGCCAAGCGTAATTAGCAGACATGCCAAGAAAATAACCCACGTAGGCGCAGTCACGCCTGCCGCAATCAGCACCAAGGTTGAGAGCAATGGCGCGGCGTAGCTCGAAGCACCCAAAATCTGGATATCCCCTTTTTTGCAGCCGACATCCCAAGTTAAAAACCCAATACCAAGCGGGCCGATGCCAAGGCCGATTATCGCCGCCCATTGCAGCCATGTTTCCGGCCAAACCGTCACTTCAAACGCGATATGACAAAACACCGATAATAATGCGGTTGCGGCGCAATAAATCACAACCGCGTCGGTCGAAACTTCAGGAAACCGCCGCGACGTCAGCGAGTATGCGGCCCACGTAAAGGCGCAGGTGATGGCGGCTCCATAGCCAAGCCAATTGCCGCCACCGGATAAACCGCCGCCACGTGAAACCAAAATCAATGCTGCGCCTCCAAAGCCAAATAGCGAGCCCACAATATGCTGCCATTTCAAAGTTTCTCCCGGCATAAGGGCCGAGCCAACCACAATGAGCAGCGGCCAAAGATAGGCTATCAAGCTCGCTTCAACAGCCGGGGCATTCCGAAGTGCCGTAAAATACAGCACATGATAAAAAAACAGCCCCGCGATCCCAAAGGCAATCGCTTGGCCCTGCCCCTTTGGCACCGTCGGCATTTGGCCTTTGGCTCGGAAATAAATCAGTCCAACCAACGCCCCAATCGCAAATGTGATTGCCGTCATCTGAAACGGCGGCATGGTGCCGGACCACGCCGTTAAGAGCGCGAGCAGCGACCACAACAAAATTGCGGTAAAGCCAATTAAAGTTGCACGGGTACGGGCCATAAACGGCTCATAGCCCGCACGTCTTAAAACAAGCAATCGGCTTTATTCAACAATCTGGGCAAACTTGGTGGCTCGGATGCTCACGGTGCCGGCCTTCATTTTAATAGAGGCCTTGACCGGCGCATATAGCGTGGTTCCGGGAATAGCTCCGAACACAATTGTCGCCCGTTCACCATCCGCCATATATTTGACAGTGCCAGACGCAGGTTTATGGCCAGACACCGGCTCATACCGCGCGGCACAACGGATACCTTCGCCTTTTCGTTTGCCGACCACATATGGCTCGCTGCCAGCTGGGCGCAGCACCAAGTTAATCCTGAGCAAGCCGTCAAAAATTTTCACAGTACGATTGCATACATCCGCAGGATTGGCTGCTGAAACCATACTTGCCAAAAACGGATCAACAACGCCTTTGAGATGCGCAGGTATAATGGGTGTGATCAGTGGATTGGGCGGACGCTCAGGGTTGACCGTACTTTTGGTAACATTGCCGCCCTTAAAGCTGATGCGCGTTGAACGCACACGTTCACCCGACTTGTAATCAAGCTTAAAGCTCTGGCTTTCGACACCCTGTTTTGAGATGATACCTGACGAGACACTGGTGGCGTTTGTGCTGTCAAAAACAGCCGCCAATCCGGCTGTCGCCAAATTTCCGGTTACTGTAACAACATCTCCGTTCATGGTTGTACGAAACTTGGAGCGCGCCACGGGTATACCCGCAAACGAAATGCTATATTCGGTAGACATTGTGGTTTCTGCCGCCTGCAAGGTTGTTACCGGATTTGCCGCGCAAATTATAAGAGCCGCAAAACATATCGAAATAGAGGACTTAAAACCGGACTTCATTCAAAAAACTCCATCAAAAAATCAACATTACATAGCCAACTACAAATCAACCACATGGCAATTTCACGGCAGCAGTGACATCAATTCGATGAACAGGCGCTGAATGCCAATTACATCACACGATCTGTGCTTGACCGTCGCCGCGGGATTGACTATGCGAAACGAAATTCACCGCTAGCAGCCCGTCTGTCATGCGCCTGCCCGCAAGCGCGGATACAGCCATTGACCTGACAAATATAGCGGAACCTGATCT
Organism: Limoniibacter sp.; assembly: GCA_031374255.1. GTDB lineage: Bacteria > Pseudomonadota > Alphaproteobacteria > Rhizobiales > Rhizobiaceae > JALOTE01. The sequence goes on from JANMFT010000088.1 coordinate 17,143, forward strand.
CGAAAGGAATTTCCTATGTCGCGCACCTGCGAACTCACCGGCAAATCGCCAATGACTGGCAACAATGTCAGCCATGCCAATAACAAAACCAAACGCCGTTTTTTGCCGAACTTGGTGCATGTGACATTGGCCTCTGAGTCTCTTGGCCAAAATTACCGTATGCGCATCTCAGCAAATGCTCTGCGCACAGTTGAGCATCGCGGCGGTTTTGACGCGTTTCTTGTCAAAGAGCACGACACCAACCTGTCTCAGCGCGCTAAACTGATCAAAAAACAGGTTGTCAAAAAAGCTGCCGAGGCCGTCGCCGCCTGATTACCGGCTACGTGCATTCCACGGGGCACGGTCTCACCCCGTTTTTGTTTGAGCCGCATAACCCGCTGGTGCCATCTCCCAGCTTAAAAAAATGGAATTGCAATGCCGTATTTTATGTTGACCGCAGCCATGGCTGTGATCGTTCTTGCATCCAACATTCTTGTCCAATTTCCCGTTTCCGGCTTCATCGGAAACGTTGCACTTGGTGATATTTTAACATGGGGCGCATTTACCTATCCGGTCGCGTTTTTGGTGACGGATATGACCAACCGCGCTTTCGGGCCAAACATGGCGCGCCGCGTGGTGTTCAGCGGCTTCATCGTTGCTGTTTTGGCGTCATTCATTGTCCCGCCACTTTTGTATCAATTGGGCTTAATTGGTTTTGAAACTGAATTTGCAAGGCTGCAACGCATAGCAATTGCATCAGGTCTGGCTTTTTTAGGCGGTCAATTGCTCGATGTGACGCTGTTCAACAAGTTGCGTGAAGCCATGTGGTGGAAAGCCCCAATCATTGGATCGCTCTTTGGTTCGGCACTTGATACCGTATTATTTTTCTCACTGGCATTTGCGGCGGCTTTCACAATTATCGGGCCGGTAGATCCTTTTGCATCCGGGGCAGCCCCCTTGCTTGGTGTTTACGCAATTGAACTTCCGCGCTGGATTTCATGGGCTGCGGGTGATTTCGGTGTAAAATTGATTATCGCCGCAATAGCGCTCGTCCCATATCGCCTGTTCATGGACAGGCTTGGCTTCTGGCAGGCACAAGTGAAAACTTGAAGTCTATTGCAACGGGGCGGCGTTCCAGGCATCAAGCACCTGCTTGAACACTTGGTCACCAACGAGGCCTTTTTCCATCGTGAACAAGGCGCGGCGTCCACTGCGGTAAACCACCGGCAAATCAATCCAGCTTTGATCACGAAGCAGGGCAAGATTGGATTTAATTGCTGCCGGGCTGTTTTCCAAAGCCACCAGAAAATACTTATCTGCAACCTTCACCGGCGTTGCATTCAATGGCGCACCGGCATCGGCCTCACTGGGCTTTAAATTCACACGCTGAACATCTTCAATTGTGCCACCGGCAAAATCGTCCGGCACGGTCATAATCAATTCCAAAATATGACTGGCAGGCAAAGTCGCGTCAGCATTCCGGCGCAGCGTCATCCGCACATTTAGCCCGGCCTCAGGTATCGATAGATCTCCGCGAACAGCAGGTTCTGGCGGGCGGTCATTGCCGGGCGATTCGCGCACGACCGACCACACGACAGCGCCAGTACGCGCTGAACCGTCAGCACCGGATGTTCGCTCTTCGTAAAAAATCGCCTTTTGCCCAACTGGAACCGCTTCGGCAGGCGGTGCTTGTGTCTCAGGGGTTGTAGGCGTTTCAACCGCTGGTGGTTCTACAGCTGGCGTTGCCGGCTCTACCGGCGCTTCAGCCACCGGAGGTGTCTCGACAGGCGGTGTCGCGGGTGTCTCAGCAGGTGTATTCGGCTCAGCGGCAGGCTCCAATTGCGCAACGGACTGTTCGCCGCCGGCAACACCGGCACCGGCATCAATTTCTGTGCCATCAGCGTTAAGGCGCTGCGTAAACTTCTGTGGGCTGGCTGAATTCGGCTCTGTTGGAGTTGCAGGCGGAGCAGCCGATTCAGCGGTAGGCTCAGTGACCGGAGGCGTGGTCGGTTCAGCCGGAGTTGCAGGCGTTTCAGGTTGCGAGGCAACCACGGAAGGCTGCAACGATTTTACAAAAGTCTCAATCCTATCCCGCTCAGTCCAAGCATAAGCTCCCGCCCCGCCAAGAATTGCCAATCCAAGCAATGGCAACAATACGCGCCCCGGTTTTACCCTTGGCGTTGCCGCACGTGTAAATACCGGCGGCACAACCGGGTCATCCAGCGTCGGCATGTCAGACATGGTATTGGATGCGCCTGCGCGGACAGAGGGAGGCAAGTCCCCGAACACGTTATCAAAACTGTCTTTCGCCGACGTCAGTGTATTCCGCGCTTCTTCAATTTCAGGTAAGTCCAAGGTCGCGGTATCGGGCAGCCGCCCGCGCTCGCCAGCCGCAGGCAAATCGACCAGCAGCGGTCTGGTATTTGCTGGCTTGACCTGCGCTTCAAATATAACGGGCGCAGCAGGTCTTAGATTGGGCAAGGCATTTAACATATCAGCCAGCGGGTCAGCCTCTTGCACGATCGGAGCAATTGGCGCTGCCGTTTCAAGTGCCACCGCAAAATCGGCCTCTACAGTAGCAATCGCACTCTCAAGCCCGCTCATTTGCTTGGCGATCAATGCTGCCGATGGCGGCGGATTGATCATCGCCAGTTTGGATTGCACGGTTGTGCGCGCTTTGTCGTAAACCCGTGTCCGGATTTCGGGCGTATTCTTGGGCAAGGCATCAATTGTGCGCCTGAGAACCGCTACATAATCAACCATCTAAAACCATCCACTCACTATAGTTTGAGGCGATTTGCCCCATAATTACGGCTAAACTAGTCGCGAAACGGGTCTGTCACAAGTATCGTGTCATCGCGCTCGGGGCTCGTAGATAAAAGCGCCACGGGCGCGCCGATCAATTCTTCGATCAAACGCACATATTTAATCGCTTGCGCAGGAAGTTCTGCCCATGACCGCGCACCTTTTGTGGTGCCGGGCCAACCTTCAATTGCCGTATAAACCGGTTCGACGCGCGCTTGAGCACCTTGGCTGGCAGGCAGATAATCAATGAGCTCGCCATCAAGGGTATAGCCCGTGCAAAGCTTTATTTCATCCAAACCGTCAAGCACATCCAGCTTCGTTAGTGCAATGCCTGTAATGCCGTTCAGCGCCACGGCCTGGCGCACCAGCACGGCATCAAACCAGCCACAGCGGCGCTTACGGCCTGTTACAGTACCAAACTCATGGCCGTTAACGCCCAAAAACTCGCCAATGTCGTTTTGCTGTTCGGTTGGGAACGGGCCCTCACCCACGCGCGTGGTGTAGGCCTTTGTGATACCAAGAACATAGCCAATCGCGCCCGGCCCCATACCTGAACCCGCAGCCGCTTGGCCCGAAACCACATTTGATGATGTCACAAACGGGTAAGTTCCATGGTCAATATCGAGCAATGTTCCTTGCGCACCTTCAAACAAAATCCGCGCGCCGTTTTTGCGCTTTTCGTCGAGCACCTTCCAAGCCTTATCCATGAAAGGCAAAATCGCGGCCGCAACAGATGTCAGCTCTTCCAAAATTCTGGAGGCTTCAATTTCCGCCTGCCCCAGCCCGCGTCGCAAAGCATTATGATGGGCAAGTAAACGCTCGACTTTCATAGGCAAGCTGGCCTCGTCCGCCAAATCCATGACGCGGATAGCGCGGCGCCCGACCTTATCTTCGTAGGCCGGCCCGATACCGCGCCGCGTTGTGCCAATCTTGGTGCCGGATGTGGCAGCCGCATCTTCACGGATTCCATCAAGTTCGCGGTGCACGGATAAAATCAGACAAGTGTTTTCCGCAATAATCAGCGTTTCGGGCGTAACCGTCACGCCTTGCGCTGCCAGCCGTGTTGTTTCCGCCACAAACGCATGCGGGTCAAACACCACGCCATTGCCGATAACCGAAAGTTTGCCGCGCACGACACCGGATGGCAGCAGCGAAAGCTTGTAAGACGTGCCATCGACCACCAGCGTATGGCCAGCATTATGGCCGCCTTGAAAGCGCACGACGACATCGGCGCGTTCGGCCAGCCAGTCGACAATCTTGCCCTTGCCCTCATCGCCCCACTGCGAGCCGACAACCACCACATTAGCCATTAGACAATTTCCGGATGCGTTACGGGTTTTCCTTAATGAATTGAGGCCCGCAATGCGAGGCCTTGAACCCAGCTTGCCACAATTGATTGTGGTCAAAGCACAAGTTCTGATGCATTATTTTAGCATGAGCAAAAGTTTTTCACATCTTTGGCCCGGCGTGCCGCTGGCAATTGGTTCGGCTGCTTTGTTTGGTGCAACCGCACCCTTATCGAAAATCCTCGGACAATCTCTGTCGCCTTGGCTGCTTGCGGGGCTGCTTTATGCTGGGGCGGGCATGGGGCTTTTAGCTCTCCGCCTGATATTTGGGTCGCGCAATGAAACGCCATTACAATATAAAGATTGGCCGTGGCTTGGCGGGGCCATTCTATTTGGCGGCATTTTAGGCCCTGTATTCTTAATGTTCGGTATTGCCAAAACCATGGCCTCAAGTGCGTCTTTGATGCTTAATTTTGAAAGTGTTGCCACCATGCTGATTGCATGGCTGGTGCTGCGAGAAAATGTCGACAGACGCCTGCTGATTGGCGCGGGCGCAATTCTGGCTGGCGCATTAGTACTCACTTGGCAAGGCGGGTTTTCATTTGATCGCGGCACAATGTTTATTGCGCTGGCCTGCCTGTGCTGGGGCATCGACAATAATCTGGCGCGGCAGATTTCAGCAGCTGATCCTGTGGAAAGTGCAATGATCAAAGGTCTGGCGGCAGGCTCGGTCAATCTTGCACTCGCGTTCAGTCTGGGCGCATCTTTACCTTCGCTTCCCATCATCGCCGCTAGCGCTTTAACCGGCTTCATTTGCATAGGCGCAAGCCTCGTGATGTTCATGCTGGCGCTGCGCCACCTCGGCACAGCGCGCACGGGCGCTTATTATGTATTTGCACCGTTCATCGGTGCAGCACTCTCAGTCATTGTGCTGTCAGAACCTCTCACATTGCAACTGTTACTGGCAGGTGCATTTATGGCCATCGGCTTGTGGTTGCATTTGGCTGAACGCCATGAGCACGACCACCACCACCAGGCGCTGGATCATGATCACGCCCACAACCACGGCGTTGATGAAGACGGGCATCATGCGCATATCCACGATCAAAAGATCGTGGGCACACATTCGCATGCCCACCATCACGAAAACCTAACCCATGCCCATGTGCATTACCCTGATCTGCACCACAGGCATGAGCACAATCATTGAAACATTAGTTCACATCAAACACCAAAGGCTCTGCACGTTGAAACTTGGGGTTGGCCCGGAGTTCGGCCAAAGCCTGCTCGGGGAACGGTGCATCGAGATAGAGCAAGGCAATGGCATCACCGCCCGCGCGGTTACGGCCAAGCTGAAAGTTGGCAATATTCACATCATGTTTACCGCACAGCGTGCCGAGCAAACCAATGATGCCGGGCGTGTCATTATTGGTCGTGTAAAGCATATGGCGGCCAACTTCGGCATCAAGATTAATGCCCTTGATCTGGATAAAGCGCGGCTTACCATCCGAAAAACACGTACCCGCAACTGAACGCTCACGGCTGTCAGTGATGACTTTGATTTTGATGTAGCCATCGAACACACCGGATTTATCGCGCCGGATTTCAGACACGGTAATACCGCGCTCTTTGACCATGATTGGCGCAGACACCATGTTGACGTCCGCAACTTGATTGCGGATGAGGCCTGCCAAAGCCGCTGAGATCAACGCCTTGGTGTTCATGGTTGCAGTCGCACCATCAAACAGAATTTCCACCGATTTGATTGGCTCTTCGGTCACTTGGCCCGCAAACGCGCCCAGCACTTCGGCCAGTTTGACAAAGGGCTTCAAACGCGGCGCTTCTTCTGCCGTGATCGAAGGCATGTTGATGGCGTTGGAAACCGCGCCTTTGACGAGGTAATCCGCCATTTGTTCGGCGACTTGCAGTGCCACATTCTCCTGCGCTTCAGATGTTGAA
>JANMFT010000179.1:0-7919 GCA_031374255.1 Limoniibacter sp.
TTGCCCATGGCCAAATTCCCGTGCCGGAACTCGAAGGTTTTGGCGATGGCGCATGGTGGGTGCAGGATGCAGCCGCAGCTTTGCCGGTGAAATTACTGGGGGATGTGAAGGGCCAGCACATTCTTGATATGTGCGCTGCGCCGGGCGGTAAAACCGCGCAATTGGCACAAGCGGGAGCGAATGTCGCTGCATTGGACGTTTCTAAAAACCGGCTCAAACGTGTCGAGGAGAACATGGAACGGCTGCAACTCAGCGCCATCATTATTGTCGGGGATGCCCGCAAACATGTGCCTGAAACGCTTTATGATGGCGTGCTCATTGATGCGCCATGCACATCAACCGGCACATTGCGCCGTCACCCTGATGTTGCTTGGACAAAAACGCCGGACGATGTGGTGCAACTCGCGCGTATTCAGTTTGAGTTGCTCGATGCAGCAATACGGGTCACCAAGCGAGGCGGCTTGATCGTTTACGCCAATTGTTCACTGCTCAAGGCAGAAGGCGAGTTTTTGGTAAAACGCTGGCTTGCGGGCCGGAGCGATGTTGTGGTTGAGCGGGTAACCGAAAGCCGTGACGGAATACTTGCGGCGCACGCTGACCATGATGGTTTTTTGCGAACGACGGCTTTGTCTTTCACCCATGAAAACCCCTTGCTTTCAGGGATGGACGGGTTTTTTGCAGCGCGCCTCCGTAAAGTGCTCTGAATTTCTGCTGAACTTTTCTGAAAAATCAGCATCGCCTCTATCGCTTCCTTGGATAGCCGGTAAAGTTAGCCACAGAGCATGCCCTAACGAGTGCAGGGGCATAGAAAACTGTTTGTCGGTGAAAGCATGCTCTGAAGTGTTGAATTTGATCATTTTTGCTTTTTTTGACGATTTCGTCAAAACGCAAAATGATCTGACGGAGGGGCAATGCCGCGGTCTATTTCGCCAGCGCAAGAAGGGCTTTTGATCGCACGTTTGGCCGTTGGCAGAGCTGGCTCGTCCGTTGGTCGTGCGCTGCGGCTGCTGCCGCAACTCGGACTGAACGCCAGTGCGCGGGCGCCATCGCGGGTGGATCTGGCGCCGCCGGATATCAGGCCGGCAGACGCTTTTATTGCCGACCAGATTTATTCCGGTACATTTCCATTGGCAGGCCGCATCCTTCATACCGAAGGTCATTCACCGTTCGTATTGAAAATGCCAAGCCCGCGTTTTGCCCGGGAGTTGCACGGTTTTCGCTGGCTCAGGCATTTGCGTGCCAATGGCACGGAACTGGTGAGCGCCAATGCGCGGTCGTTGATCACCCAATGGCTGGATAGCCATAATAGTTTGGATGCCGGTTTGGTATGGGCCGATGATGTTGCACCCCGCCGCCTGATGGCGTGGCTCCAGCACTCGACGATGATTTTGCAGGGCGCTGATCTGACTTTTTATAAACGATTTTTGAAAGCCTTGGCCGCCCATGCGCGTTTTATCGCCTCGCAGATCACCGCGATGCGTTTGAGTGAGAACCGGTTACGTGCCGGTATTGCGCTTAGCTATGCGAAACTGGCGCTGCCATCAGGTGAAGCCAGCGTGGCCCGCAGCCTTCGCCGTTTGGCGCTGGAAATAGAGCATGATGTTCATGCCGATGGCGGGCATTTATCGCGCAATCCGGAAGTGATGTTGGAGCTTCTGGCAGATTTGGTTCCACTCCGTATGGTGCTGACAAGCGAGGGTATTGAAACGCCTTTGCCTCTTTTGTCGGCAATTGACCGCATGTTTACCGCCCTTAGATTTTTCCGGCATAGCGATGGGGAACTCGCTTTGTTTAACGGCGTTGGCGCGGTTTTGCCTGACCGGCTGTCGAGCCTATTGCGCCATGATGATACGGGCACAGCGGCGCCGCTGCATTTACCGCAAACCGGTTTTGAGCGGCTTATGATGGGCGGTACAATTATCATCGCCGATACCGGTAAAGTGCCGCTGGCGCGCGAGAACGTTACTGCCCATGCAGGAACCTTGGCGTTTGAAATGTCGTCGGGGCGTCATCGTTATATCGTCAATGCCGGAGTGGACACGCTAGGGCCGGATGCGTTTCAGCAAATATCAAGGCAGACCGTGGCGCATTCGACCTTGAGTTTGGATGATGTGTCATCATCGGCTTTTACCGGCAATGAGCGTCTCAAACGCTTGATGGGTTCGGCTCTGGTGCGCGGGCCATCTTCGGTGAGCGTCACGCGAAAAGATGTACCGGGCGCGCAAGGTTTTATCGCCGCGCATAATGGTTATGGCCCGCAATTTGGTTTTATTCATGAGCGCGAGATCACGTTGTCGAGTGATGGCAGCATTATAACCGGCGTTGACCGGCTGCTGCCGTCATCCTCGCGCGGACGCAAAGGCCGCGATGCGAAAGTTGCCGTGCGGTTTCATTTGCATCCGGATATTCATGTGCTGGTCAATGGCGCGGGGCAATTGATGCTGATGGCTGATAGCGATGACAGCTGGGCGTTTGCATCAGAGGGGGTCACACCAAAGCTAATTGAGACGTTCTTTTTTGCCAAGGTTTCCGGCCCGCAAAAATCCAAAGCCATTACGCTGGAGTTTTCCAGTGCTGAGCGGGCGGAAGTAAAATGGACATTGTCGCGCACTGGAATTGGCACAAAGTATATTTAAATATTAGGATCAATTGCGTCAGCCGGGTTGCCGAAAGGCACCGAAGTTTCACCGGCCAAAACCTTTTGAATATCAGCCAGCATCCAATACACGGTGGGAAAGGCAATATCGTCCCATGGGATATTGTCGAAACTAAAAAGTTGCACATCAAGGCTTTCTGGCCCGGCTGAAAACTCAGGCGAGGCAAGGCTGGCGCGGTAAATCATTTGCACTTGTGACAAATGTTTGATGGTGTAGATCGCGAGCAGCCCGCCTAATATGAGTGACGCATTGGCTTCTTCACGCGCTTCACGGATCGCACCTTCTTGAGGCGTTTCATGAAGTTCCATATAGCCGGCAGGTACCGTCCAAAACCCTTTACGGGGCTCAATGGCACGGCGGCACAGCAGCACTTTACCTTCATGTAACACCACTGAGCCAACCACGATTTTGGGGTTCTCGTAAACGACATGGGCGCAATGATCGCAGACTTGGCGGCTTAACTCATCCCCATCGGGAACACGGCGGGAAAAACTGCGTTGCAACGCGCTCATTTGGCAATCGCCGCTTCAAGGGCCTTGCCGAAAGCACCAGTGAGATCTGCAGCTGCCAGCGGGCCGACATGCTTATATTTGATTAAGCCATCGCGGCCTATGATGAAGGTTTCCGGTACGCCATAAACCCCCCAATCAATCGCCGCACGGCCTTTGTCGTCAGTTCCGATGGTGTCGAACGGATTGCCGAATTCTGTTAAAAACGCCACAGCGTTTTCGGGCCTGTCTTTGTAATTAATACCCGCAATATCGAAACGTGCGTCTTTGGTCAGTTCCAGCAGAAGGCCGTTTTCCTCGCGGCAAGGCGCGCACCATGAAGCCCAGACATTAACAATCGTGGGTTTATCTTTGCTCAAAACAAAGGGTGGAAAACCGGTCAACACGCCAAGCGTTTCAGCAGGGGCTGGTTTACCGATGAGCGCCGAAGGAACATCGGCTATGTTACGGCCAGACAGAAGCTGCATCAGTGCGATCATTGCGACCGCGCCGAAAATTATGGCGGGAAGCAACACCAATAGCCTCGAGCGCTTAGGTGCGTCACTCACCTTTGCTTTTCCAATTGATCAACTTTGGCTTTCGCGTTGCGGGCAGACAAAAAAATCCACAATGCCAGCCCGCTAATGACAAGACTGGAAATTGCATAAGACAAGGTAACGAAAGTGGCTTGATCCATATCAGCCTGCCTGCCGTGCCATGCGGCGGGACAATCCATCGGCTTTGCGCGACCAGATTTCAGCGCGCATCGCTGTAAGGTGAAGCGCGAAAAACAACAGCGTCAAACCAATCGCAATTGTGAAAAGCGGCCATAAATATTCGGGCGGCAATGCCGGGTTTGCGAGGCGTTTCAGGCTCGAAATGCTAGCCGGCTGGTGCAGCGTGTTCCACCATTGCACAGAATATTTGATGATGGGCAAGTTGATCGAACCGACCAAGGTAACAATCGCTGCGGCGCGTGCCGCAAGGCCCTTGTCTTCGATGGCGCGGTGTATGGCAATAAGGCCGAGATAGATCAAAAATAGCACCAGAACTGATGTCAACCGCGCATCCCACACCCAATAGGTTCCCCAAGTCGGGCGGCCCCAAAGCGAACCAGTAATCAGGCACAAAGCCGTAAAAGCCGCACCAATCGGCAGTGCGGCTTTGCCCGCAACATCAGCCAGCGGGTGTCGCCAAACTAGAGTGCCAAGTGCTGCAATGGTCATAATTGAATAGGTCATCATCGCCAGCCATGCGAACGGCACATGGATGAACATGATGCGCACGGTTTCACCCTGCTGGTAATCAGCAGGCGCAGTAAACGATAGCCAGAGGCCATAAGCGATCAGCGCGACCGCAGGTAAGGCAAAAAACGGCACCAGCGTCTGCGACAATCGCATAAAGCGCGCCGGATTTGCGTAAGCAGCCAAGCCGGAATTGATAACAGCGTCGCTCATTTTGCTTTTTCGCTTCTCGCGCCTGAGGTCACTTCGTTTTCTCGTTTCTCGTGCCAAAAGTCACTCGTCAATGCCTTTTAAAAACACTGCGGCAGCAAATGGGCCGGTGACTGCAAAAAATAAACATAGGGCGCTTAATAACGCAAATGGCGGCAAAAATGCCTGCGACGGATCGACCGCAGCATTGGCGGCAGACACGCCAAAAATCAACACCGGCACTATGACTGGCAATATGATGATTGCGACCAGCAAGCCTCCGCGTGCCAATGTCACGCCTGCCGCCGCGCCAACCGCTCCGATGAAAGCAATCGCCGGTGTGCCGACAGCCAGTGCTGCCATGGCGGCAAGGATAGCGGGAGGCTCCATGTTCAGGAATAAGCCAAACAAAGGCACGGCTAACACCAGTGGCAGGCCGGTCACGGTCCAATGGGCCAAGCATTTTACAAACACCATCAAAGCCAGCTCTGGAATGCCTGTATTCAATCTCAAATGATCCAAACTGCCATCTTCGCGGTCGGCTTGGAACAGCCGCTCCAGACCCAGCAGGCTGGCAAGCAAGGCACCCACCCATAAAAATGCAGGGCCGAGGCGCGCCAGCAATTTCAAATCCGGCCCGACGGCAATTGGCATCATAATGATGACGCTCATGAAAAACAAAACTGCAATCATCGCCCCGCCGCCGGAGCGGAAACCGAGGCGGACATCGCGGAGATAAAGCGCTGCCATCATGCGGCTTGCAATTCAAGCGTTTGCCAAGTGGCAGTGCCAAGCGGTGTATGCGTTGCAGCGACGACATTGCCTCCGTTGGCAAGATGCGCTGAAAACATCGCCTCAACCAAAGTTGATGAAACAATATCCAGCCCGACAGTTGGTTCATCAAGCAGCCAAATTTGCCGGGGTGACAGCAACAATCGCGCCAAAGCAACGCGGCGTTTTTGGCCGGATGATAAAACGTTGAACGGTAAATCCTTGAGGCGACTTAGGTTCATAGTTTCGAGCGCAGATACGATGCTTTTCCCGTCATCAAACGCCGCCCAGAAATTGAGGTTTTCAGCCACGGTCAATTGCGGCTTCATGGCATTAAAATGGCCAAGATAGTGCAATGAATTTTCACCGGAGATTTTGATGGCTCCGGAATCAGGCAATATCAAACCCGCCAGACACCGGAGCAATGTGGTTTTTCCTGTGCCATTGGGGCCAGTCACACGCAGGGCGTCGCCCCTTTTTAAATTAAATGACACGCTTTCAAACAACGCAAACCCGCCGCGGCTGGCGGACAAATCTGTGACACTAAGTGACGCGTTGAACAAACCAAGACCCGATATGCAAGAAAAACTGTTGAGACTGTTTAGCGCAAGGCGATATCATTACCATCTGGAAATTGCCGCATCATTGCCTTATGCAATTTAGACGGCGGCTCCCGCGCCCTTTCCTTCTAACTTTAGGATTATCCCGTGACGCAATCCCTCGACAGTTTCAAATGCCGCACCTCGCTTCAAGTTGGCGATAAAGCCTACACGATTTTCTCGCTGGAGCTGGCTGAGAAAAATGGATTGGCCGGGATCGCGCGCCTTCCCTATTCCATGAAGGTTCTTCTTGAAAACCTGTTGCGCTTTGAAGACGGGCGCACGGTTTTGAAGGCTGACATCGAAGCCATTGCTGCTTGGATGGTGGATAAGGGTTCAGCACAAAAAGAAATTGCCTACCGGCCGGCCCGCGTGTTGATGCAGGATTTTACGGGCGTGCCTGCAGTGGTGGATTTGGCGGCCATGCGCGATGCCATGAAAAATCTAGGCGGCGACCCGCAAAAAATCAATCCGTTGGTTCCGGTGGATTTGGTGATTGATCATTCTGTGATTGTGGACGAGTTCGGCACGCCGCAGGCTTTTGCGCGCAACGTTGAGCTTGAATATCAGCGCAATGGCGAGCGCTACCGGTTTTTGAAATGGGGCCAGCAGGCGTTTAACAATTTCCGCGTGGTGCCGCCCGGCACCGGCATCTGCCATCAGGTGAATCTGGAATATCTCGGCCAGACGGTTTGGACCAAAGAGGAAGACGGCGAGACGATTGCCTATCCTGACACCTGTGTCGGCACGGACAGCCACACCACCATGATCAATGGTCTTGGCGTTTTGGGCTGGGGTGTTGGCGGAATTGAAGCGGAAGCTGCCATGCTCGGCCAGCCTGTTTCGATGCTAATCCCGGAAGTGATCGGCTTCAAACTTACCGGCAAATTGAAAGAAGGCGTTACCGCGACCGACCTCGTTTTGCTCGTCGTGCAAATGCTGCGCAAAAAAGGCGTGGTCAATAAATTCGTTGAGTTCTTCGGCCCCGGCCTCGAAAACATGACGCTGGCTGACCGCGCCACCATCGGCAATATGGGCCCTGAATATGGCGCGACCTGCGGCTTCTTCCCGGTTGATAAAGAGACGATCAACTATTTGACTATTTCTGGCCGCACCAAAGACCGTATTGCGCTGGTGGAAGCCTATTCAAAAGTGCAGGGCATGTGGCGCACGGTTGATAGCGCTGACCCGATTTTCACCGATACTTTGGAACTTGATTTAAATTCCGTTGTGCCGGCGATGGCAGGGCCGAAGCGTCCTGAAGGCCGCGTTGCGCTGCCGGATATAGCTGCCGGTTTTGCCGAGGCGATGGAAAAAGAATATAAAAAGCTGCCCGCAGACCTTGGCAAACGTTATGCCGTTGAAGGCCGCGATTTTGATTTGGGCCATGGCGATGTGGCGATTGCAGCGATCACATCCTGCACCAATACGTCCAACCCGTCGGTTCTGATTGGCGCTGGCCTGTTGGCGCGTAATGCCAACCGTATGGGCCTTAAGCAAAAACCGTGGGTGAAGACTTCATTGGCTCCGGGTTCTCAAGTTGTTGGCGAATATCTCGAAAAGTCTGGCCTCCAAAAAGAGCTCGACCAGCTCGGGTTTAATCTTGTCGGCTTTGGTTGCACAACCTGCATCGGCAACTCCGGGCCGCTCAACCCTGAGATTTCAAAAACCATCAATGACCGCGGCTTGATTGTGTCGGGCGTTCTTTCCGGCAACCGCAATTTTGAAGGCCGCATTTCGCCGGATGTTCAGGCCAATTATCTGGCCTCGCCGCCATTGGTGGTGGCTTATGCGTTGGCCGGTTCAACGCAGATTGATTTGACGACAGAACCCTTGGGCCAAGGCAGCGACGGCAAGGATGTATTCCTCAAAGATATTTGGCCGACCAACCATGAAATTCAGGAATTCATCCAGAAATATGTCACCCGCGAACTCTTCGAAAAACGCTATGCCGAAGTGTTCAAGGGCGAT
>JANMFT010000191.1:0-16662 GCA_031374255.1 Limoniibacter sp.
TGAAGTGCAGCACCACCGCGAAACTGTACAGCCGATCAAAGAAAAGACCGGAGGTTCAACCTTCAAGAACCCTGACGGGACTTCCGCTTGGAAAGAAATCGACAAGGCCGGATGCCGAGGGCTGATGGTTGGCGGCGCGCAAATGAGCCCGATGCATTGCAACTTTATGATCAATACAGGCAACGCAACCGCGCATGATTTGGAGTTGCTAGGTGAAACCGTGCGCGCTCGCGTGCTTGAATATTCAGGCATTCGCCTTGAATGGGAAATCAAACGCCTCGGGCGGTTTGTGCCGGGAACAAGCGTTGAGCCGTTTTTGGGCCGGATGCTGTGACCAAAGCCAAAGGCACTGTCTGGTCAATTGCGACCTTTGCAACGGCTTTGATTTTCATTGCGGGCGATACATTTGTCATCCCGAACATTATGCGCCCGCTTTTTAAGCATTATCTTCAAAGCCATATGTTGGATGAATTGCGGCTGGTTCCAGCGGGTTTGTTTTATATTATTCATATTGGCGGGCTGATTTATCTCGCGGTAAGGCCCGCTTTGCTTGCGGACTCAAGCCGGATTGCGTTTACCAACGGCCTTGTTTTAGGCCTTGTTGCTTATTCCTGCTATGAAATGACAACCTGGACAATCATGACCAATTGGCATGTCAATCTGGTGATTGTTGATACAGTTTGGGGCGCGTTCATTTCCGGATTTGCCGCGTGGTGTGGGGCTTGGGCGGGCTTGCGTAAAAAGTAGTTATTTTAAGGAAGGCCTTCCCCGTGGCGCGAACCCTAGCTGGGGAGGGTCTTTCCTCTTCAATCTACAAACACCAAAAAAGAATCTTTCTCAAACGTTAACAACTTTAACGCTTTTCTAACTATGCGCGTCGCACAGTCATTGCTCGTTAACTGAGTTCTGAAAGTGGGCGTTAATGTTTGGCAGGCACGTGGCAGTTTTGATGGGGGGGCTTTCTTCGGAACGGCCTGTAAGCCTGTCATCCGGCAAAGCCTGCGCTGACGCGCTGGAGCAGCTTGGATATAAAGTATCGCGCATTGATGTTGGCCGCGATGTTGCAAGTGTCTTGACCGAACTGAAGCCGGATGTGGCTTTTAATGCGTTGCACGGCCCGTTTGGCGAAGATGGCACAATACAAGGCATTCTTGAATATCTGCAAATTCCTTATACGCATTCGGGTTTGCTGGCGTCAGCATTGGCGATGGATAAGGGTCAGGCCAAAATTGTGGCGGCGGCGGCTGGCGTGAAAATTGCCGAAGCACAGATCATGGATCGCAATGATATTGGCCATGAGCACCCGATTGCACCGCCTTACGTGATAAAACCGGTGGCGGAAGGCTCAAGCTTTGGCGTGATCATTGTGCAAAAAGGCGCATCCAATCCGCCGCAGTCTATTCATGGCGCGGAATGGAAATATGGCGACCGGGTGATGGTGGAACGGTATATTCCGGGCCGCGAACTCACCTGCGCCGTTATGGGCGATAAGTCGCTTGGCGTAACGGAAATCATACCGATTGGCCAAGAATTCTATGATTTTGATTCTAAATACAAAAATGGTGGCTCAAAACATCAATGTCCCGCAGAACTTTCACCTTCCGTTTACCAAGATATTGAAAAGATGGCGGTGGAAGCTCACCGCGCAATTGGTTGTCGCGGCGTTTCGAGAAGTGACTTTCGGTACGATGACAAAGGTTCCGGTGAAGTGATCTGGCTTGAGGTGAATACCCAGCCTGGCATGACGCCAACCTCTTTGGTGCCGGAATTGGCCAATCATGCAGGCATGTCGTTTGCAGAGTTGGTGGATTGGATAGTGAAGGACGCATCGTGCGGGCGTTGAGTGACAAACGTAAAAAAGGCATGTTGGGCGATGGCGACTCGCGCGCTTTGGCCCGCGTTTTGCCGCGTCCGCTACGTATGGCTTTCCGTTTTGCAAGCCGTTTTGCCGGTGGCGGTGTTGCACTTCCAAAATATCTTGGAGTTTCACTGGCACTTGGTTTCCTAGGCGCGACAGCGCTTTATGGTGCATGGCAGGGCGGAATGTTGCCAGCCTTGGTCGCTGAAACAGCAAACCGCGCAGGCCTTACCGTGGATGCCATTCACATTACCGGTCATCAGCGCACAACACAGGCTGAAGTTTTGATGGCCCTTGGATTTGACGCCAACCCGTCAATTGTCACACTTGACGTGGAACAGGCCCGACTCAATCTTTTGCAACTGCCTTGGGTTGCCTCTGCGAGCGTTGGTAAAGCCTACCCCAGCGCCGTCAGCGTGGAGATCGTCGAGAAGAAAGCCGGTGCGATCTGGCAAAATGGCAGCGAAATCGTGGCTTTGGACGATACTGGCGCGGCTATTGGCCCTGCACGATTGGCGGGTGATCGCGCACTGCCGGCGTTCGTAGGTGAAGGCGCAGACAAGACAGGTTTGCTGTTTGCAGCCATGGTTCGCAACCAAGCCCCTGCCATTGCTGACCAAGTTAAAGTTCATGTCCGCATCGCCGACCGCCGCTGGGATCTTTTGATGATGAATGGTGTCACGGTAAAGCTGCCGGAAGTTCAACCGGAGTTTGCGTTGGCGACACTCAATGAAATGCAGGCAAGTTCTGATGTTCTTGGCCGTGACGTGACAGCAATTGATTTGCGTATTCCCGGACGCACAGCGCTTGCACTTGGTGAAACGGCATTGGCACAGCTCTTCCCGCCGAAAGATGCGGAGAAATCCAAATGAGCCGCATACAATCCCGCACGGAAACAGTTTCAGTTCTTGATATTGGTTCAACAAAGATCACTTGCATCATCGCACAGCTTAAACCTACCGATGATATGGACGTGCTCCATGGCCGCACCCACCGGATTGAAGTGGCTGGTATTGGCCATCAAAAATCCCGCGGTATAAAATCAGGTTTTGTTGTTAATCTTGATGAGGCCGAGCAAGCCATCCGTATGGCGGTTGATACCGCAGAACGCATGGCAGGGCTTACGGTAGAGTCTCTCATCGTCAACATATCTGCCGGGCGTTTGAAAAGCACGATCATCAACGCCAATATTGCTCTGAACGGCCAGACTGTGACTGAGGCTGATGTACGCAAAGTCGTTGCGACCGGTATGCAGCGCTGTTCTGAAACGGATCGCGAAATTGTGCATGCTTTCCCGACAGCGTTCACGCTGGACGGCGATATTGGCATTGCTGATCCGATTGGTTTGAGCGGCGAAACGCTTGGCGTTTCTATGCATTTGATGACCGCTGATAGTGGCCCGCTTCGCAATCTCGAACTCTGCGTCAACCGTGCCCATCTGGCGGTTGCTAATTTTGTCGCGACACCGTTTGCCAGCGGCTTGGCAGCTTTGGTTGCCGATGAATCTCAACTCGGCGCGGCTTGCATTGATTTTGGCGGCGGTACGACGTCGATTGGTATTTTTTCGGGCGGCAAGTTTGTGCATGGAACGGTGCTGCCGATCGGCGGCCAGCATATCACCATGGACATTGCCCGCGGGCTTTCGGTTTCACTGGATGACGCCGAACGTTTGAAGGTCATGCATGGTTCTGCGCTTTCGTTGGCAGGCGATGATCATGATATGATTGTAACGCAAGCGATTGGCGCTAACGGACCGGACGGCAATTTGCAGGTGCCGCGTGCATTGCTGTCGCGGATTATTGCCGCACGTGTAGAAGAAACACTTGAGCATGTGCGCGATGCGATTGCTGCCTCAGGCATGGCGTCGGTGATTGGCAAACGTCTGATTATTACCGGCGGCGCATCACAATTATCCGGTTTGGGCGAAGTTTCACGCCGTGTGCTTGGGCGCAATCCACGCCTTGGCCGCCCGCTTGGCGTGGCAAAATTGCCGGAAACTGCCAAAGGGCCGGCTTTCGCTTCTATCGCCGGTTTGACTATTCACCCGCAACTTGCGGAATTTGACATGAACACCCGAAATACGCGTGACCGAAATGTTCTTACCGGAACGTTTGGTCGTTTCAGCGCGTGGTTCAGGGACAATTTTTAACCCATCCGCCGGCTTTGCCGGGGAGCTGCCTTGGGGAAGGTAGCAAGCAGTCTTCGAAAGGACAGCAAAATGACCATCAACCTCCACAAGCCGGACCTCACCGAGTTGAAGCCCCGTATCATCGTGTTTGGCGTCGGTGGCGGCGGCGGAAATGCTGTTAACAATATGATCAATGCCGGCCTTGAGGGCGTTGATTTCGTTGTTGCCAACACTGATGCACAAGCACTTGCTATGTCCCGCGCTGCTCGCATTATTCAGCTTGGCGCAGCGGTTACCGAAGGCCTGGGTGCAGGCTCGCAGCCGGATGTTGGCCGTGAGGCCGCTGAAGAGTGCATTGACGAAATTCTTGATCACTTGAATGGCGTGCATATGTGCTTTGTAACTGCCGGTATGGGTGGCGGCACGGGCACAGGCGCTGCCCCGATTGTGGCACGCGCTGCGCGTGAACGCGGCATTTTGACTGTCGGTGTTGTGACCAAGCCTTTCCATTTTGAAGGCCGCCGCCGCATGTTGACTGCTGATAAAGGCATTGAAGCCTTGCAAGAGCATGTTGATACTTTGATTGTGATCCCGAACCAGAACCTGTTCCGGATTGCCAATGATAAAACAACTTTTGCCGACGCCTTCTCTATGGCCGATCAGGTTTTGTATTCGGGCGTTGCCTGCATTACCGACTTGATGGTCAAAGAAGGTCTGATCAATTTGGATTTTGCCGATGTGCGCTCAGTTATGCGCAATATGGGCAAGGCGATGATGGGCACGGGCGAAGCATCAGGTGATGGCCGCGCAATGGCCGCCGCAGAAGCTGCTATTTCCAACCCGTTGCTCGACGAAACCTCCATGAATGGTGCCCAAGGCCTGCTCATTTCAATCACCGGCGGTCGCGACATGACCTTGTTTGAAGTGGATGAAGCTGCAACGCGTATCCGCGAAGAGGTTGACCCGGAAGCCAATATTATTGTCGGCGCAACGTTTGATGAGTCGCTTGAAGGCGTCATCCGCGTTTCGGTTGTTGCAACCGGTATTGATGGTAGCGCCAACCAGCAGGTGAATAATACACGTCCCAGCATAACATCCGCGATTGCAAAACCGCAGACCGCAGCGCCAAAACCAAACCCAAGTGCTTCGCCAGTTGTGCAATTAGCCACTGCTGCACCGCGGATTATTGAAACAGCGCCCGCCGCCGCTCCGGTTTCTGAGCATGTTGATCCTGTTGCGGATTTGATTAACCGGTCCAGTTCAAGCCGTGCGGACGATTGGGAAGATGATATCGCCAGCCGTCGCCAAAATGTTGCGGGTGAAACCTTCAAGCCGCGTTCAACGCTGTTTGGAGCCCCGCCTGCAAACGTTCAGGGACAACCTGTTGCACGTGCGCCGCAAGCTGTTGCCCCTTTAGCTGCGCAGCCTGCTCCGGTTGTGCCACCTCAGCCGCGTATGCCGCAAATCGAGGAGTTTTCTGCGCCGGTTCAAGCGCAATTCCACGAACGCACACGCGAAGCTGCACCTAAACCGGCCGAAGACCGTTCGCCCGTTGGCCTGCTACGCCGTTTGACCAGTGGTTTGACACGCCGCGATGATGAGACGTCTTCGTTGCAGCCAGCCATGCCACGGGAAGCTTCATTGCGCCCGGTGCAGGCCGCTGAACAGCGCCGTGTTGAACCAAGCGCTTCAATCTATGCGCCACGTCGTGCTTCAGATGAAGGAGAACGTGTCGTGTCAGCTGCAAACAATAGCGATGACGATATGCTTGAAATTCCGGCGTTTTTGCGCCGTCATGCCAACTGATATGAATTGTGGCCTTGTTAAGGACTGATTCACAATTTGTAACAAAACGCGGGAGCAGGGTGCTCTGCTTCCGCGTCGATATACGTAAAGTTAAATGAAATCAGTATGATAGCTTTGTTACATTTAAGTCATACTTGGTAAAAAAGCGTGATTTTCCCGGCCCCGTGCAAATGGGTATGATGTAGAGTGTTAGGCGGCGACTCACGGGGATAATGGGTCGCACTGCCAAATTGAGTAGTTTGGAGTTTTCTATGGTATTTGACTGGCGGGGGCAGCAGTCCACAATTGCACGTAGTGCTGTTGTGAGCGGCATAGGCGTTCATTCTGGCGAAGCTACTACTCTGCTCCTTCATCCGGCGGAAGCTGATAGTGGTATAGTGTTTCGCCGCATCCGCGCCGGTTTCGAACCAATCCTTATACCGGCAATTTCCTCCTCTATTTGCAATACAGATTTTTGTACTGCGGTCGGTTTTGGCACAGTGTCCATTTCCACTATCGAACACATCATGGCGGCAATATATGGTTGCGGCATTGATAATCTGCTGATCGACGTAGACAGCAATGAAATTCCAATTCTTGACGGAAGCTCCGCCCCTTTCATTGATTTGATTGAAGAGGCTGGAATTGAAATGCAGGACGCGCCGCGGCGCTATATTCGTGTTAAAAAACCAGTCCGCGTGGAAACAGGTGCTTCTTGGGCAGAGTTTTTGCCACATAATGGTACAAGATTTGAAATTGAGATTGATTTTGAGAGCCCGATCATTGGGCGTCAAAGTTATGTGGGTGAAATAAACCCGACCAGTTTCCGCCGTGATTTATCGCGCGCGCGCACTTTCGGATTTCTGCGCCATGTAGAGCCGCTTTGGGCATCAGGCCATGCACTGGGCTCTTCATTGAACAACTCAGTCGTCATCGGGCATGATGATGCAGTGATTAATGCTGAAGGACTTCGCTATAAGGATGAGTTTGTCCGGCATAAGGCCTTGGACGCAGTTGGCGATCTGGCACTTGCCGGTGCTCAATTTATGGGTTGTTTCCGGTCTTATCGTGGCGGCCATGCTATGAACGCAAAGGCGCTTCGTACATTATTGTCTGACAGGTCAGCCTTCGAAATTGTCGAGCCACGCAAAGCCAAATCGGTATCGCGCGGTGGAGACATGGTGGCAGTTGCCTCACCAGTTTATGCTCCGTGGGTTCTTTAGGCTGCTAAATTCACCTTAATTCAGCGACAACATGCCTGATCGTGCGAATTTTATTGCGGCGGCCGCATTTTGCCTTCATTTTGCACCATTGCGCCAGCAAAGCCCAGCGGGTAAACTTATGTTAGATGTTTAAGGTAAGGCGTGATGTTGGCGAAACCTATTATGAAAATTTCTTCGGTTCTGAGGCTTAAAGCACTTTTTATCGTGTTCGCCTCGGCGCTTTGCTTTGGCCTTGCCGGCTGTGCGGGTGAACAGGATATTGATCTTTCAAAATATGTTGCTGAAATAGAAGCGCCTGATGTTCTATACAACCAAGGTCTTGCAAATTTAGAGGCTGGAAAACTGGTGGAGGCGTCACGCAAGTTTGAGGCCGTTGACCGCGACCATCCTTATTCGGATTTTGGCCGTAAAGCCAAAGTGATGATTGCTTTCACCAAATACCGCCAGGGTGAATATAAGGGTGCGATTGATTCAGGGCGCAGATTTGTGACTGAATTTCCGGCTGATCCAGATGCTGCTTATGCCCAATATATTGTGGGCCTTGCTTATTATCGCCAGATCAAAGACGTCACCCGTGATCAACGTGAAGCGCGCAGCACAGCCGCTGCCATGCAGGAACTGGTTGATCGCTATCCAGACAGCGAATATGTCGATGACGCCAAAGAGAAGATCATTTTTGCACGCGACCAATTGGCCGGAAAAGAGATGCAAGTCGGCCGTTACTATCAGGAACGCCGCGAATATATCGCTGCCATCACGCGGTTCAAAACAGTGGTTCAGACTTACGGAAACACCCGCCATGTGGAAGAGGCGCTGCTTAGGTTGACAGAGACCTACTATGCAATGGGCCTGACTGCTGAAGCGCAAACGGCGGCTGCGGTTCTTGGCAACAACTTCCCAGACAGCGAATGGTATAAGGACAGCTATAGCTTGTTGCAAACGGGCGGACTTGAGCCACGGGAAGTTGGCAGCAATTGGCTCACAAAAGTCGGCAAGTCATTGATTGGCGCTTAAGCTCTCACATTAGGCTGCGGCCATGCTGATTTCTCTCACAATCCGCGACATTGTTTTGATCGATCAATTGTCGCTGGACTTTACCTCGGGTTTGTCCGTTCTCACGGGTGAAACCGGTGCAGGTAAATCTATTTTGCTGGATAGTTTGAGCCTCGCTTTGGGCGCGCGGGGTGATGCCTCGCGCGTGCGCGAAGGTGCCAGCCAGGGCCAAGTTGTCGCCGTGTTTGATGTGCCAATGGCGCATCCGGCAAGAGCATTGCTCAAATCCAATGAGATTGAAGCTGACAGCGACATTATTTTGAAACGTGTGCAGGGCGCAGATGGCCGTGCGCGCGTGTTTGTGAATGATGCACCGGCCAGCGTTGGTTTGATGCGCGAGCTTGGCGCACTGCTCGTGGAAATTCACGGACAGCATGATGACCGCGCTTTGGTTGACGCCGCCTCTCACCGCACATTGTTGGATGCTTATGGCGGGTTGACCGCAGAAGCTTTTGTGTTGGGCGCTTTGTGGCGCAATTGGCGCGAGGCTGCGGTGTCGGTTGAAAAACACCGCGCCCGCGTTGCTGCGGCAAAACGCGATGCCGACTATTTAAAAGCTTCTCACGAAGAACTTTCCAAGCTCAACCCTCAGCCAGGTGAAGAAACCGAACTTGCCGACCGGCGATCTGCCATGATGAAGGCTGAGAAAGTTGCGGGCGAAATTAAAGATGCCGAAGACGTGATAGGCGGAACAAACTCGCCGATCAGCCAGCTGGCCGCTTTGCAGCGCCGGTTGGCGCGAAAAGGCAGTGAAGCCCAAAGTCTGGTAGAGCCCATTTTGCAGGCGCTTGAAGCCAGCCTCAATGAACTCGACCGCGTGCAATCTGCGGTTGACGCCGCTGCACGCGCTGCTGATTTCGACCCTGTGGAACTGGAACGCAGCGAAGAGCGTCTGTTTGCAATCCGCGCTGCTGCGCGTAAATATTCGGTGCAGCCGGATCAACTGGCGGCAACAGCTGCAAAATTCGCCAGTGATTTAGCGGCAATTGATGCCGGCGAACATTTGTTATCCGGCTTGCAAAAAGCTGAGGCCGAGGCCCGCACGGCGTTTGAAGCGGCAGGCCAAGCGCTATCTTCCAAACGCAAAAAAGCCGCTGTCGGCCTGGTAGCGGCGGTGCATGCAGAACTACCAAGCTTGAAACTGGAAGCCGCTGAATTTATTGTAGAAATGCAGTCTGATGCGGCACACGCCAGCGCGGAGGGCATCGATACGATTGAGTTTTGGGTGCGCACCAACCCCGGCACAAAAGCCGGGCCGATGATGAAGGTGGCGTCCGGCGGCGAGCTGTCTCGGTTTTTGCTGGCGCTCAAAGTGGCGCTCGCAGAAAAAGGCACTGCGCCAACTTTGGTGTTTGACGAGATTGACACCGGCGTTGGCGGCGCAGTGGCCGATGCCATAGGCCATCGTTTGGCGCGGCTGGCAAAATCCGTTCAGGTGCTGTCGGTCACCCATGCGCCGCAAGTTGCCGCGCGCGCCGACACGCATTTTTTGATTGCGAAAAAGAACGATGGACAAGGCTCGATGCGCACAAGCGTCACGCCGCTTGAAGATGATAAACGCCGCGAAGAAATTGCCCGCATGCTGGCGGGAGCCACCATCACTGATGAAGCCCGCGCTGCTGCCGCAAGGTTGTTGCAAGCTGCGGCGGCATGAGCGGCGTTCGTTCCAAAGCAGTCGAAATCTTGACTCCCGAGGAGGCTGTATACGAACTTGAGGTCTTGGCCACTGAGATTGCCACGCATGATTATCGGTATAATACTGAAGATGCACCGGTCATTACCGATGCTGAATATGATGCTCTCAGAAGCCGCAACACTGCCATTGAGCTAAGGTTTCCAGAACTCATCCGCGCAGACTCACCGTCCCGCAAAGTCGGTTCGATGGTTTCGGAAAAATTCGGTAAAATCCGCCACTCTGTGCCAATGCTGTCGCTGGATAATGCATTCAGTGACAGCGATGTGCTCGACTTCGTTGCCCGTATCCGCAGGTTTTTGAAGCTGGATGATGCAGCCAAAATTGCGATCACAGCAGAACCAAAAATCGACGGCCTTTCGCTTTCGCTGCGCTATCAGAATGGCATACTGGTTCACGCGGCAACGCGCGGCGATGGGCAGGAGGGCGAGGATGTTACGCTCAACGCCCGTACGATTGCAGATATTCCACAGCGTTTAAAGGGTGATGCACCAGCCGTCGTCGAAGTGCGCGGCGAGGTCTATATGAGCCATGCCGATTTTGCGGCGCTCAATGAAAAGGCGACTTCAGCAGGCACTGCGGTTTACGCCAATCCGCGCAATGCGGCGGCGGGGTCGCTGCGTCAACTGGATGCCAACATCACGCGTGAAAGGGCGCTCAAATTCTATGCTTACGCTTGGGGTGAGGTCAGTGACTTTGCATCAGAAACTCAAACCGGCATGGTGGAAGCGCTGGCGGGTTACGGGTTCAAAACCAATGCGCTTATGGCGCGGTTCGAAAGCGCCGAAGGTTTGATTGCGCATTACAGGGTAATCGAAGCGCAGCGCGCAGACCTTGGCTACGATATTGACGGCGTGGTTTATAAGGTTGACAGCCTAGAATTGCAGCGGCGCCTCGGGTTTGTGTCGCGCAGCCCGCGCTGGGCTATCGCCCACAAATTCCCGGCTGAGAAAGCCACTACCACATTGCTGGCAATTGATATTCAAGTTGGGCGCACCGGCGCGTTAACGCCAGTCGCGCGGCTGAAACCCGTCACGGTTGGCGGCGTGGTTGTGACCAACGCGACGCTGCATAACGCAGAGGAAATCGAGCGGCTTGGCATTAAAATTGGCGACACGGTCAGAGTTCAGCGTGCAGGCGATGTGATCCCGCAAATCCTAGGTGTTGAGTTTTCACCGCCCGGAGCGGTGGCTTTCATTTTCCCACATCAATGCCCGTGTGATTTGAAAACGCCAGTGGTGCGCGAAGCGATTGGCACAGGCGTGGAGGGCGTTGTCAGCCGGTGCTCCGGTGAATTTGCCTGCCCTTACCAGCGGATTGAACATCTGCGCCATTTCGTCGGGCGTAAAGCCTTTGATATTGAGGGCCTTGGCGAAAAGCAGATTGAGTTTTTCTTCAATGATCCTGATTTGCCGGTTAAAAGCCCGGCGGATATATTCACTATGGCAAAACGCGACGGTGAAAACCTCAAAAAGCTGAAGGATAAAGAAGGTTTCGGTGCCCTTTCTGCGGCCAAATTGTTTGAGGCAATTGATGCGCGGCGGAATATTGCACTCGACCGGATGATCTTTGGACTCGGGTGCAGGCATGTCGGTGAGGCCACCGCGCGGGTGCTGGCGCGTGCCTATGGCTCATGGGCTATGTTTCATGAAGCGGCCCTGAAAGTGGCGGCGGGCGATGCAGCTGTGCGTGCGGAAATGGATGCGCTGGAGGATATTGGTGATGCGGTGCTCGACGCGATTGCGCGTTACTTTGGTGAAGCCCATAATCTTGAATTGGTTGATCGTCTGGCCGCTGAACTCACGATTACCGATGCCGAAAAACCCTTAAGCACTTCGCCAGTTGCCGGCAAAACCATCGTGTTTACCGGTGGATTGGAACGCATGAGCCGCGATGAGGCCAAAGCTATGGCGGAGCGATTGGGCGCAAAGGCGGCTGGTTCGGTTTCGAAGAAGACCGATCTTGTGGTGGCCGGGCCAGGGGCCGGTTCAAAGCTGGCGGAAGCGCAAAAGCTGGGAATTGAAGTGATTACGGAAGATGAGTGGTTTGCAAGGATTGGCGGGTATTGAGCCTTATACACCGTCATTCCCGCGCAGGCGGGAATCCAGCTAACTCATAGACCCCATAATAATAGTCAGCTGGATTCCTGCCTTCGCAGGAATGACGACAATCTGATGTATTTACGCCGAGAAATTTTTACACAACTCCAAAAATCTTTGCCCACGCTTTTCAAAGTCGGCAAATTCGTTTTGGCTGGGTGCGCCGGGCGACAGTAGAATTGTGTCGCCGGAAACAGCTGATTTCAGCGCCGCATTTACGGCCTCAGTAAAACTGTGAAAGCGCCCTGCCAACGGTAAGCCAGAAGCAACAATTTCGCGTTCCAATTTCTCGCCGATGCTTTGGTAATCGACATGGCGTCCATCGGGCACATAGATGCCGCGCAAAGTGGGCAAGGTTTTAAGATGCGCTAAAAGTTCTGCAAAATCCTGTCCGCGATCAACGCCGCCCAATATCAAATGGAACGCTGCATCGGCATGCACATCCAGTGCTGCACGCGTGGTTTCTGGGATGGTTGAAATAGAATCGTTTACCAGCAGCACCCCGTTTGCGAGCTGCACTTCTTGCAACCGGTGCGGCAACGGCGTAAAGCCCGCAAAATCCCACGCGCGGTTTGGTTCATAGACTCCTGCTATTTTGAGCATTGTGAAGGCTGCCGCCACATTCACCAAATTATGCCGCCCGCGCAAAGCCAAATTGTGAATGTCGAGTTTAGTTGGCCCATCAAAAATCGCATCGCCTTCGACATGAAAGCCGTCCAGAGTTTCAAAATATGTGATGTTCGGGCGGCCTTTTACGATGCCTGCAACGCGATTATCTTTGGCATTTACAGCTGCCGGAATTGAGGTTTTCGTCGTCACAAGCCGCATTTTATCACGGTAATAATTGTCATGTCCGTGATGCCATGGGCCGTGCTCAGGGTGGAGATTGGTGACAAGGGCAAGCTTAGGAAAATGGTCAAGATCGGCGATTTGATAGGAAGAAAGCTCGAGCACGGTCACGTCTTCGCCCGGTACCTCGCCCAGCATCGGCGTGCCAACATTACCCAAAAGTTTGCTGCGTTTGCCTGCCAAACCAAACAAATAATGCAAAACAGATGCCGTGGTGCTTTTGCCTTTAGTGCCAGTGATGCCAATCGTGAGTGCATCAGGCCATGCGGCGAGCCAAAGATTGGTGGCGGATGTAAATTGTACACCTTTTGCTTTGCCCGCTGCAATTTCGGGCCGGTAAAGGCTGATGCCAGGACTTTTGACTATGAGTTGAAACTGGCCGGATGCTATGGCCGTTGTGCCATTTTCGTCGGTTAAAATCTCAACATTAGCGGGAGCATCGGCAACCGGCCCGTCACTGATTATTATGATTTTGGCGTCTGGGTTTTTTTCCAAAATATAAAGATGTGTGGCTTGGCCTTCACGGCCATAGCCCCAAATTGCTGTTTTGCCATTAAACGCCAATGTCACGGCTTGCCGTTCGTCCACGTGGCGTTGGCGGCATACAGCGGCACAACCGACATCGACATTTTGGCAGAACCATCCTGTATTTGGCGCGAATTAGCGAGGTAAACCAGAGTGTCGTTAGCTTTGTCGTAAATCCGGTTGACGACAAGGCTCTTCCAAATCAGCGAACGGCTTTCGGTGAAAATATCTTCACCCTCTTGGCTGAGGCTAATTTCGCCAATTGTGATCGGCCCGGTTTGACGGCAGGAGATGGATGAGTTTGAGGGGTCTTCAAACCAATTGCCTTTTTGCAGCCGGTCAATCACCGAACGGTCGAAATAGGCGACATGACAGGTAACGCCCGTCACTGCCGGGTCTTTGATTGCTTCAACAATGATATCATTGCCAAGCCAATCGACGCCGACCTCACCTATTTGGTCCGCGGCTGCAGAGGCAGAAAACAGCGCTGCAACCAACATCGCGGAAGCGGCAAACATGTTACGGAGATTGTTTTTCATAAGATAAACCTTTCGTCTCTGTTGCGCATGTAATGAAAGCCGAAGGGTTTTGCGAGGGTCAAACCGCAAACAGGTAAATCACACTTGGCGCAGCGCCCGGGTCACACTATCGTCCAATCATGAACCAACGCGACCGCGCTACCTCAAACTCCACGACGGCCATTCTGGCAGGGTTGGTTGGCCTTGTCGGCCTTGCCGGTTTTGGCGGCTGGATTGCGACCGGCGGCGATTTGTTTATGTCGCTCATTCAAACCGGAATGCGCTGGTGCTTCTGAAAGTGTTGTGTTGATGGGTCAAACCCGCCTTTTTATGACCGGCAGCCAAGCCGAACTCAAACGCGTCCGCGACTTTTTGGAAACTGAGTTTGAAGATGACGGCTATCCGCTTGATTTCAATGAAATCAACGAGGATGATGATTTGTTCCAAGTCTCGCTTTACGTATTTTACGGCGAAGAAGACGCCGCGGAAACCCGCATCCGTGCCCGAGTTGGTTCAGATGCATTTGGATTGGTCATCAGCCGCGAAGCAATGCCTGAAATTGATTGGGTCGCGCATTCTTTGGAAGGCTTGGCACCTGTGCGTGTGGGCCGCGTGGTGGTGCACGGCAGCCACGATCGTGAGGTCGTAAGATCAAGTGACATTGGCATTGAGATTGAAGCAGCGCAGGCGTTCGGCACAGGCCATCACGGCACGACGGCGGGCTGCATTGCGATGCTGCAAAAAATCCTGAAAAGCCGAGAGCCACAAAATATGCTCGATCTTGGCACCGGCAGTGGCGTGTTGGCCTTTGCCCTGGCCAAACTTACCAACCGAAAAGTGCTGGCGACCGACAATGACGCGCTCGCCGTTCAGATCGCACATCAAAACGCACGGCTTAATAAATGTGCGCATTTGGTCGAGTTTGCGGTGGCCGAAGGCTTTGACGCGCCTGCGATACGCCATCATGCGCCCTTTGATTTGATCGTCGCCAATATCTTGGCACGGCCTTTGATGGGCCTTGCACCTGATATGGCGGCGGCCTGCCAGCGCGGCGCCGATTTGGTTTTATCCGGCATTCTTGACCGGCAATCCAAGCAAGTGGTCGCGGCCTATGTTACAAACGGCTTTGCGTTTCACCAGCGTACCCATCTTGAAGGATGGGTCACGCTCCATTTTAAGCGGCGATAATTTTAGTAAAGGTTAAAACGCTGGCCTGCGATGCGGTCACGTTTGAGGCCGCGTTCAATGAGTGCGTCTTGATTCATCGCACGCAATGCGCGGTCGATGTGGCGGTTGGCCTCGCGCTCGCGCGCATCAAGCATGCCATTATAGATCCGCCTGAAAATTGAGGCAGGTTGATAATTCGTTGTCATGGCAAAGTCCTTTCGGTTTAGTAGAAGTCAAAGGTCGTTGCCTCCCGCCTCATAATCTAGGGCATCAAATAAGGCGTGCACGGTTTTATTGTGCAATGCAGCATTGCAGTTTTGGCAGGGCTGAGCGAGGCTAAAATTAAGGGGTTTTTCATGTTTCAGCAGTTTACCGATTCGAATGATGCCAGCCAAAGCGCCACCCGTTTGGCCGCCTTGCGCGCCACGTTTGAAAGCCTTGGCGTTGATGGCGTGATGATCCCGCGCAGCGACGAGCATCAGGGCGAATATGTTGCACCGGGGTCTGAGCGGCTTTGCTTTATCACTGGTTTTTCAGGGTCTGCCGGCGCTGCAATCATCCTTAAAAACCGTGCCATATTGTTTGTCGATGGCCGCTACACCATTCAAGCAGCGCAACAAACCGATGCACGCGTGATCGAAATTGATGATCTGGTTGAAGTCTCTCCCACCGGTTGGCTTGAAAAAAACGGCGGCGGCCTGACAATCGGTTTTGATCCTTGGTTGCACACCGGCGGGGCGGTCGAGCGCCTCCAGCGCGCTGCGATGGCATCCGGCTTCACGCTCAAAGCCCTGCCCTCAAACCCGGTCGATGCTGTTTGGCCCGGACGGCCGCCTGCACCCAAAGCCAAAGCGCTCAGTCACCCTGAACAATTGGCCGGAGCCTCCGCAAGCAGTAAGATTGAGGGCCTCTCAGTTGCGATGGAAAAACTTGGTGCAGATGCTGCCATTCTTTCTGACCCGTCATCCATAGCATGGGCGTTCAACATACGCGGGCGGGATATTCCGCATGTACCGGTTGCGCTCGGATTCGCTGTTCTAAGGCGGGACGCCAAGGCAATCATCTACCTTCCACGCTCTAAATTCAGCGAAGAATGCGCTGCCGGTTTAGATAGATTGGCCGACTTTTCACCGCGCTCGAAGATGATTGTAGAACTCGTTTCGCTTGCCAAACAAGGCAAAGCAATTCTTATCGACCCAGCTTCAACGCCCGAGGCCGTGATGGCAGCCTTGCGGGATGCCGGTGCAAAACTGGTCACTGCGCGCGACCCGGTTGTGCTGATGCGGGCTCAAAAAAACGACGTTGAAATTGAAGGCGCGCGCCTTGCCCAGCGCCGCGATGGAGCAGCCATGGTGATGTTTTTAAGCTGGCTGGATGCGCAAAAGCCCGGCTCAATTGATGAAATCACTGCTGCTAAAAAGCTCGAAGATTGCCGCATAAGGAACGCTAAAAAATCCGGAATGAAACTCGAAGATATTTCGTTCGACACGATTTCGGGTTCCGGCTCAAATGGCGCAATCGTGCATTACCGTGTGACCCAGAGCACCAACCGGATGCTGGGCCACAGCGAATTATTTCTGATTGATTCTGGCGGGCAATATTTTGATGGCACAACCGATATCACCCGCACAGTGCCCATTGGTGCGCCGACGGATGAAATGCGCAAGGCCTTTACGCTGGTCTTGAAAGGCATGATTGCAATCTCGCGCGCACGGTTTCCAGCAGGCACACGCGGTGTTGATTTGGACGTGCTGGCGCGGCGGG
>JANMFT010000201.1:0-3880 GCA_031374255.1 Limoniibacter sp.
GATAAAGCAGCGAACAAAAGTCGGTTGTTCGGGAAACCCGCCAAGGCCGAAAATATAAAATAGTGTCATTGCGCCCGTAATGAACGGCAAAACAAATCGTGCGAACAAAAACACATTCAAAGGTTTTGGCCCGCGCATACCAGCGATCATAAGTTTCTTGCGTGTGCCTTCGTCGGCCAATGCTTTTCGAAGGTTAAGGCTCTCAACCATACCTCTTAAGCCGCTATCTTTGTGGCGCAGACCGATCTTTGTGCCTTCCGGATTGTTTAGCCGCGAGCGTTCGCGCGCTTTAAGATTGTCGCGCTCCAGTGCAACAGCCTTCATCCTCTGGTTCATATTCGAACGGCCGAAAACTGGGATAACAGTGAATAT
The DNA here is from genome assembly GCA_031374255.1 of Limoniibacter sp. Classification (GTDB taxonomy): domain Bacteria; phylum Pseudomonadota; class Alphaproteobacteria; order Rhizobiales; family Rhizobiaceae; genus JALOTE01. The sequence continues at coordinate 373 of JANMFT010000201.1, forward strand.
TGTGGCGAAAACCGCAATACTTACGAATATGGCAAATAAAAACGCCGGGTCGAAAAGAGACTTGGCAATTTGGTCGGTCATTACAGTCCCCTATCACATATCAAAGTTGATCATTTGCCGCATCACGAGGATGCCAATTGACATCCAAGCCCCGGATACGCCCAAAATAATGTGGCCGGTGGAGGTCGTAAAAAGCGGCATGATATAAGTCGGACTCGACAAATAAACCAATGTTGCAACCACAAATGGCAGCGCACCAATAATGTAGGCAGATGCTTTGGCCTCCATCGACAAAGCATCAACTTTTTGTTTCATCTTCTTCCTGTCGCGAAGAACTTTGGACAGGTTTCCAAGAGCCTCTGACAAATTGCCGCCAGCCTGCGCTTGAATTTGGATAACAATTCCGAAAAATGCGGCCTCAGGACTTGGCATAGTTTCTTGCATCTCAAGGCAGGCTTGAGGAACAGATTTTCCAACCGCTTGTCCGTCCACGACGCGTTGAAATTCGGTTTTGACAGGTTCTTGCGCTTCCACGGCCAAAAGCCGGATACCGTCGTTTAATGGAAGGCCTGACTTCACAGCACGAACCAAAACGTCGAGTGCGTTTGGAAATTCTTTCAAAAAAGCAACAACGCGTTTTTTGCGTTTGCGCGCCACGAACCAGCGCGGCAATCCAAATGTGCCAACGGCAAAGATTGCAGGGGTATAAATGAGGTTCAAGCCCAGAAAAATACCGAGCCCAGTTAAAACAACACCGCAAACAGCTGAATATATATAAAAAGTACGAATCGTTGCGCTCATACCGGCTTGCCGCATCTGAACTGCCAGAGGCGGTTTTTTCATATATTGGTCACGATTTTCGCGCTTTTTGTCTGCCTGTTTCAACGACACTTCAAGCTGTTTGCGACGGCTAGCAGCATCGTTGCCGTTTGCGCCCACGACCATAGATCTGCGCAGCTTGATGCCATTATCAACGACAATTTCGCGTTGAACCATGTTCACCCTGCGGTCAGTATTGCGCTCACGTTCAATGTTCGGAAATAATATGACATAGGAAATACTACCGACCGCGATCATGGCAAGTGCCATAAAAATCAGAACAATTGGTTCCAAACCAAACATGGCACCCTCACTTAAAAATGGCTGGCGCAATATTGCGCCAGATGTTTTGTTAAACTTATATCCAGCACAACTTTAATCGCGTCTTACTTCTATCGCATCAAGCGCAGCAGCCAGACGTTTTTCCTCATTAAAATAGCGGGCGCGATCCCAAAAACCGGGTTTGCTGATGCCTGATGATGTATGAGAACCGGTCAATTTGCCGTCAGCATCCTCGCCGGTAATTTTGTAGTTAATCAAATCCTGTGTAATGATCACATCGCCCTCCATACCCAACACTTCAGTTACGTGGGTGATGCGGCGTGAACCATCACGAAGACGGGCAGCCTGAATAATGATATCCACTGAGCCTGTGATAATTTCGCGAACCGTTTTTTGTGGCAAGGTGAAGCCACCCATCGCGATCATCGATTCTATACGGTTCAGGCACTCGCGCGGGGAGTTTGAGTGGATTGTTCCCATCGAGCCGTCATGGCCCGTGTTCATAGCCTGCAACAAGTCAAAAACCTCAGGCCCGCGAACCTCACCGACGATAATCCTTTCGGGACGCATACGCAGGCAGTTTTTAACCAAATCTGTCATCGTGATTTTGCCCTCGCCCTCAAGGTTGGGCGGGCGGGTTTCAAGGCGCACAACATGCGGCTGCTGCAACTGCAATTCTGCCGAATCTTCGCAGGTGATGATGCGCTCATCGCGGTCGATGTAATTGGTCATACAATTGAGTAGCGTGGTTTTGCCTGAGCCGGTGCCACCTGAAATAATGATATTACAGCGAACTCGGCCAATAATTTTTAGAACCTCTGCGCCTTCGGGTGATATGGCGCCGAATTTAACCAATTGATCAAGTGTCAGCTTGTCTTTCTTGAACTTACGAATGGTGAGTGTCGCCCCATCAATCGCGAGTGGTGGCGCAATAACGTTTACGCGCGAGCCGTCCGGTAAACGCGCATCGCAAATGGGGGATGATTCATCCACACGACGGCCAACTTGACTGACAATACGCTGGCAAATGTTCAGCAATTGCTGATTATCGCGGAAGCGAATGGGTGATTGCTGAACTTTACCGGCTACCTCAATGTAGACGTTATTAGCACCATTGACCATGATGTCGGCGATGTCGTCACGGGCAAGCAAAGGCTCAAGCGGCCCGTAGCCAAGCACATCGTTGCAAATGTCTTCGAGTAATTCTTCCTGATCAGAAATCGACATAACCAAGTTTTTGATTGAGATAATGTCGTTGACGATATCGCGAATTTCTTCGCGCGCATTTTCAGCGTCCAATTTGGCAAGCTGCGACAGGTCGATCGTATCAATAAGTGCGGAAAACACCTGACTTTTGGTGTCATAATATGATTCTTTTTTCGATGACGGTGCTTTTGCCGCTTCTTTTTCAACGTGCGTTGAAATATCGCGCGCGTTGGAAGTGCTGGCTGATGATCTAACGGGCGCATTTGCCTTTGCGTCAGCTTGCGGGGCTTCAGAACCGGATGATATTACCGGCTTGAAGTCCACTTCGCCTGGAGATGAATTACCGCGTCTGCCAAACATTTACGTCACCGCATTTCAGTTGAAAACTGGGAAGCCTGAACATTGAAACTCAGGCATCGGGTTTTGGTTTAATTATTTTGAGCGTTTCAACCGGCCAAGAACACCGGATAACGCTGACTTCTTGGCTGTTTTCACTTCAGCACGGCCTGTCAAAACATGCGCAACTTCATTGAAAATCGCCGAGACTGGGTTGGAGGCATCCATTTCACCAATCATTTGACCATTATTGCTCGCATTGCCGAACAATTGCGGATCAAATGGAATAGTGGCGATGGGTGTCACTCCAAGTGGTGCCGTAAATTCTTTCACTGAAATTTCAGGACGCTTAGGCATTCCAATTTGGTTCAGGATCAAATGTGGCTTTTTGTCATTTGGGCGCAGAGACGTCAGTTGATCGAGCAGATTTTTCGCGTTGCGCAAGCTGCCAAGTTCCGGAGCGGCGACAATCACCACTTCGTCAGCTGCCATTAAAGTGCGCTTGGTCCATTCGTTCCATGTATGCGGTGTATCAATAACAATGATTGGTGTTGAGCGCTGGGCAATTTCCAGCAGAGGAGAAAGTGCCTCACTCGACAAATCATAGGTGCGGTCAAGTGTTGCGGGCGCTGCCAACATGGACAGGTGCTCGGAACACTTGGTCAGCAGGCGGTCGAGCATGTTTTCGTCAATACGGCTGGATGAGAACACGGCATCGACCATACCTTGGGCGGGGTCTTGATCAAAATTCATATTAGCGGTGCCAAAAGCCAAATCCGCGTCCAGAAGCATGGTCTCGGTTTTAAACAGGGTTGAAGTCGCCCAAGCTACATTATGGGCAATAGTTGAAGCACCAACACCGCCT
>JANMFT010000215.1:0-3219 GCA_031374255.1 Limoniibacter sp.
GCGGTTTTACTCACCAGCGCATAAATGCCGATAGAACCGAAATACCCAAGCGTTGGCACCAGCAAAGATCGCCGGTCGATGGCCAAGGCGACATAGACAAACATCAGAATCAACAGCGTCAGCATAATAATTGCGCTTTGCCCGGCTTCAATTTTACCGAACGCCACATCCTGTCCTGTCGCCATAATAAACAACGGATGCACCAGCAAAGGCGCGGACACCAAATGCAGCAGAACGCGCAATCAGACCACAATGTGCGACGCTCGCGGTCATGCAAATCGAGTGCGACTGCCACACCAAAAATGATGAGACCGGCAATCAGCGGGAGATACAGCGCATCGCGAATGACGCCCGGTATTTGCTCTGCAGACGGCACTGCAACCGCACCCGCCGTCACGCCATCATACAAAAACAGCACGATTTGCACAAAGCCCAGTGCGGTGAGTGTCAGCGCCATCACCGCTGCCAGCACCGGCACACCGAAGCGCCAGAAATAGATCACCGCCGCAACAATAAATGCCGTTGCCGCACCAAAACTCAACCAGCCGATCTCGCCGCGCATTGCGACAATGCTGAGAGGATTGGCTTCAAGCGCCGCAAAATCAATCTGCGTTGCCAAATATTGCGAAATAAGCTCTGCTACACATCCTATAAACAGCACTGCCAAAACCGTGCTCGACAGCCGCATGCGTTTTTGCCGTGTCACGATTTCAGCTATCACCCAGATCACTGCAGCAATGATGGAATAAGTAATCGCCGTTGTTAGAGAGCCGATTGCAGTGAGCACAAAAAACAAACCGGCGAGCAGCAAAACCACGCCAACCGTGACAAACAAATCATTGCCGCCGCCAACCAGCCGCAAAGCTTCGTCGGTGCTTTCATCTGGTGAAACCGGGTCACTGCCGCGCGCCAAAGCCAGCAACGCCCCGCGCTGCGACGGAGTAATGATATTTTGCAGAACGGCTGCGTTGAGCTGTTGTTCAGATATCATCCCGCCGTATCCAAAGTCTCCACAACCACATTATGGTTGGTATAAACACAAATGCTGGCAGCAATGCCCATGGCTTTGCGGGCAATTTGCTCGGCGTCCAAATCAGAATCCGCTAGGGCAAGCGCGGCCGCGAGCGCATAATTTCCGCCAGAACCAATGGCCATGACGCCATGTTCAGGCTCCAGCACATCACCGGCACCAGTGATACAGAGCGAAATATTTTTGTCAGCAACCAGCATCATGGCTTCAAGATTGCGCAAATATTTATCCGTGCGCCAATCTTTTGCGAGCTCAACGCAGGCCCGCATCAATTGGCCTTGATATTGCTCAAGCTTTTTTTCGAGCCGGTCAAGAAGCGTAAAAGCATCAGCGGTCGCTCCGGCAAAACCGGTGATCACGTCCTGGTCTTTGCCAATACGCCTCACTTTGCGGGCGTTGCCCTTCATGACGGTTTGGCCAAGCGACACCTGCCCGTCACCTGCAATCACCACCTTGCCGCCCTTGCGCACGATGACAATCGTTGTGGCGTGCATTGGTCCATAGAGGTTGGGGCCGTAAATGCTCTGGCGACGTTCACCCTGTTCGCTCATGTCCTATTATTCCCTTCAATTCTGTTGCCTGCTTATGTATGTGCATTGGCAATGAATGCCAACCACGAGCCGCACCATGAGTGAGACCACTGCCCGCACAGCGACGATCACCCGCAAAACCAACGAGACCGAAATTTTTGTCGGCGTTGATTTGGATGGCATAGGCGCGCACTTAAACCAAACCGGTGTCGGGTTTTTCGATCATATGCTGGATCAGTTGGCCCGCCACTCGATGATTGATCTTGATGTGCGCGGCACCGGCGATTTGCATATCGATGATCATCATATGGTGGAAGATTGCGGTATTGCCATTGGCCAGATGCTGGCAAAAGCACTTGGTGATAAACGCGGCATTCGCCGCTATGGCGAATGTTCGCTGCCAATGGATGATGCACAGGTGCGCGTTGCACTTGATCTTTCAGGGCGGCCTTTTTTGGTTTGGAATATGACGTTTCCAACGCCAAAAATCGGCACGTTTGATACAGAACTGGTGCGCGAGTTTTTTCAAGCCGTGGCTTCGCATGGCGGGATCACGTTGCACATTGACCAGGTGCACGGCATTAACAGCCACCATATCGCCGAAGCGACGTTCAAAGCGTTTGCCCGCGCCTTGCGGATGGCGGTTGAAACTGACCCGCGTACGGACGCCATTCCGTCGACCAAAGGCGTCCTTTAGATGGCGCGTTATGTCGTCATGCAAAAAGGCAATGACAGCGCAAGCGCGGAATTCATCCGCGATAAGTTTTCGCTGCTTGCATTGATCGTGCCGTATCTCTGGCTGCTGTTTTATCGCCAATGGTTGGCAGTGGCGGCTGTAATATCCGTGATGGTTCTCGGCGCGTTTGCGGCGCGGCAGTTTGATGCGCCGCTAATAATGTTGGCAGCTGATCTTCCAATCTCGATTTACGTTGCGCTGGAAGGCGCGGCCTTGCGAATCGCAAATTTGGAACGCGTAGGCTGGCATGAGGCAGCCGTGGTTGAAGCCGATAGTTTTGAGGAAGCCGAAATCCGGTTTTTCGGTGGGTTGCCGGAGATACAGACGTCGCCATCTCCAGTACTTGCCACTGCGCCAAAATCTGCCGGTTCCAATGCTTTTGCATTTCCAGTGCGAGGCTGATCCGTGCTTGTTGCCATCATCGATTATGGATCCGGAAATCTGCGCTCGGCACAAAAAGCCTTTGAACGGGCATCGCGGGAAGCTGGCCTGAACGCTGAAATCACAGTTACCGCCGATGCTGATTTGGTTGCCAAGGCCGACCGTATCGTGCTGCCGGGCGTCGGTGCTTATGCTGATTGCCGCCGTGGTTTGGACGCTGTACCCGGCATGGTTGAAGCTTTAACCGAGGCAGTCGTAATCAAAGCCCGGCCTTTTCTCGGCATATGCGTTGGTATGCAGCTTATGTCATCGCGCGGCCTTGAAAAAGAAATCACCAAGGGATTGGATTGGATCTCCGGCGATGTCGTGCCGATAGAACCAACCGACAAAACCTTGCGCATCCCGCAAATCGGCTGGAACACGCTTGATGCACATTCCGATCATGTTTTGCTGAAAGATATCCCGCTCGGGCCAAATGGCTGGCACGCCTACTTCGTGCACTCCTATCACTTGGCTGCCACTAAGCCCGAACAGCTGATTGC
>JANMFT010000256.1:0-4247 GCA_031374255.1 Limoniibacter sp.
CAGCAGCTCCGCTCGCAATGACAGAAGGCAGCAATCGCGTGTTGATTTCATCCAACACCAACCGTGTTGCGTGCCAGTTTTGCGGACATTCGATTTCCCCCGCGACCAATTTTGCAGCCAATAGTTCAATGCGCTCCACCGTGTCGCCATTAATACGCCACGGGTCCGATGAAATGTTAGCAAGGATGGTTGGTTTAGAACCAAGCCATGTGTCAGATAAGCTGCAGGCCAGTGGATCGAAAGATTTTAAAGCAGTGGATTTGGCATACCCCCACCCCTTACCCCTCCCCTCAAGGGGGAGGGGGGCTGCTGGCATCGAGTTTTCCAATTCCCCTCCCCCTTGAGGGGAGGGGTAAGGGGTGGGGGTAAAAACACGCGCGATACCGACTGACAGGCTACTTTTGAGAGCAATAAGAGTTGTCGTCTCTTCAGTCGACAGAGGGGGAACCTTCTCAAACACATCCGCTGCAATGGCCCGCTGCAAACTATTGTCCCGGCCCTCGCCAGCTCCACGCGGAACCCTCGCCAACGCCACCACCAAATCTGTCAGCAACCGGCCTTCCGGAGCAACGCCAAACACATGCAAGCCATCGCGGATTTGCAGCTCTTTTAAGTCGCACAAATGCGCGTCGAGCCGTTCGAGTTTGTCTGTTTCAGCTTCACCGCCCGAAAGCCCGATATCCAAGTCCAAACCCGAAACTTGCATCAATTCGGCAATTTGCCGTGACAGAATTTTCAAACGGCGCGGGTCACTACCAGCGGCTTGGTAATACTCATCAACGAGCGCTTCCAAATCCCGCATTGGTCCATGGCTTTCGGCCCGCGTCAAAGGCGGCGTCAGATGGTCAATAATCACTGCCGCGCTGCGCCGTTTGGCTTGCGTTCCTTCGCCGGGATCATTGACAATAAACGGATAAATGTTCGGCAACGGCCCCAAAATTGCTTCGGGATAGCAGTTCGGGGACAGCGCCAAAGCCTTGCCCGGCAGCCACTCTAAATTACCATGCTTGCCCATATGCACAATCGCATGCGCAGCAAATTTGCCGCGCAAAAACGCGTAGGTCGCCAGATAATTATGCGGCGGCACGAGGTCTGGTGAATGATAGGTTTCGGTCGGGTTGATGTTGTAACCACGTGCCGGTTGAATGCCAACAATCACATTGCCAAACCGCGTCAGGGGCAAAGCAAAAGCGCCATCCACCAAAAACGGATCCGCCTCCGGCGTGCCCCATCGAGCCGTCACTTCATCCTGAATCTGAACCGGCAGAGTTTCAAAGAACGCGCTGTAATGACTCAGAAAAAGCCGCTCAGACACCACGCGGTTTTTGTGGTTGGCATTGGTTACACCAGCCCGCAAAACATCCATCAAACCATCACTGTTAAGCGGCGCATCACCAATATCATAGCCCTCGCGCGCCAAGGCTTTGATCACTTCAATAGTTCCAGCGGGCGTATCAAGACCAACGCCATTGGCTAAACGCCCGTCTTTGTTGGGGTAGTTCGCGAGCAAAATCGCAACGTGTTTGTCAGCGTTTGGCGTCCGCTTCAGCCGCGCCCAATTGGCAGCAAGTTTGGCAACGAAAGTGCAGCGCGGAATATCAGGTTGGTGGGTAAAGATATCGCTCTCAACGGACTCATCAAACTGCACAGCCGCCTTAAACGAAATCGCACGCGTGAAAAGCCGTCCGTCCACTTCAGGCAGCGCGACATTCATAATCAGATCTTTAGAGGAAAGCCCTTGTGGGCTCGCCCCCCACACTTCGCGCGACGTGCCCGCGAGCGCCACCTGTAAAACAACGGCTTTGGACTTATCCAGCGCCGTCGCAATGCGTTCCGCACCCGGCGCAGAAACCGAAAACGCGGTAGCATTTAGAATGATATCAGGCATCGCAGCGGCAAACACCGTCTCCAAAGTGGCAGCACCAACCGGATCGCGTAAACTTGGCACATAGATGGGAACTGCCGCCAAACCTTCATGGCTCAAAGCCTCACATAGCGCCAGAATCGCCGCTGTTTGGCCCGATTGCACCAAAGAGCGATAAAACAATACCGCCGCTTTCGGGCGTGTGTCTTGTTTCAAATCATTAAGATTGCAGTTCCACAAACCCGCCTTTGGCAAAGGCGCGGCTGTTTCATCGCTCAGTTTCTCGCCGCGCGCTAATCTTGCGCAGTAGTCAAGCAGCAGACCGGCATTGGCCTCACCGCCTTCAACGAAACAGTCCCAAAGCGCCAAACAAACGCTTGGAGAAACCGTGCAAAAGCGTTGCAAACTTGGGTCTGACTTGTCATCGCCCGGCAGCAAAGCGAGGGCGATGTTTTGTTCTAAAGCCAGCGCGTGCAGCGCCTGCAAACCGTAGGGCCAGTAACCCTCGCCGCCCAAACACCGTACCACAATCACTTTGGCAAAACGGGCCGTGCTCTCGATATAGGCATCTACCGACATCGGGTGCGAAAGCCGCATCAAATTGGCAAGGCGCAAAGTGACGCCGTGTCTATTGTTTTGATAAGCAGACGCCAAACACGAAATATCTGTGTCCGCAGCAGTCAATATAATCACATCGGCAGGCGTTTGCCCAAGGTCTATGGCCTCACCATTTTCGGCAATAGAACCGCGCGTGGCGAGCAGAAGGTGCATTAGATTGCGGCCAGAATATCCGCGCGGATAGCCGCTTCATCCATATCGTGATGCTCGCCAATCACCACAAACCGGCTTTCCCGCTTCTCGCCAGCAGCCCAAGCGCGGTCAAAGTAAGATGATATCCGCGGGCCGACGGCCTGCACCACCAATCGCATTGGCTTGCCCGGCACGTCGGCAAAGCCTTTAAAGCGCAAAATATCGTGGCGGCTGATCACAGCCTTCATGCGCTCTTTAAATCCTTTGACATCTGAAATAGCGCCGGTTGCAGCGATAAAACTTTCAAACTCGTCATGATCATGGTCGTGGTCAGCGCCTCCATGCTCAATCTCGTGGTGCGAGCGGCGATTGTGGATTTGGTTTTCGGTTCCGGCATCAAGGCCCAGCAAAACTGAATTCGGCACAGATGCGTTGGCCGATTCCACCATGGTCACTTTGCGGCTCATTCGTGCGGAAACATCGGCTTTTACACGCGCCATTGCAGCAGCATCGACCAGATCAGCCTTTGACAGAATGATCAAATCGGCAGCCGTAATCTGGTCTTCGAACAATTCCTCAATCGGGTTGTCGTGATCAAGGCTAGCGTCAGCCGCTCGTTGAGCGTCAACCGCTTCATGGTCATCGGCAAAACGGCCTTCGGAAACAGCCGCCGCATCCACAACCGTCACCACGCCATCAACGGTCACGCGGGCTTTCACTTCCGGCCAGTTGAACGCGGCCACCAGAGGCTGTGGCAAAGCGAGGCCGGACGTCTCGATAATAATATGGTCAATCCTATCAGCGCGGTCGAGCAATTTGGCCATCGCCGGCAAAAAATCATCGGCAACCGTGCAGCAAATGCAGCCATTATTGAGTTCAATAATGTCTTCGTCTTTGCAGGCCTCGATACCGCAGCCTTTGAGAATGCCACCATCAACGCCCAAGTCGCCAAACTCATTGATGATCAGCGCAATGCGCTTGCCATTGGCATTTTCAATCATGTTTCGGATCAGCGTGGTTTTACCGGAACCCAAAAAGCCCGTGATTACCGTTGCAGGAATTTTCCCTAAATTCATCAAATTATCCTTTGAGTTTTATCGGCAGGCCCGCGGCAATGAAATGCACATGGGTAGCTTCTGCCGAGATCATTTGGTGCAATCTTCCGGTATGATCCCGGAACGCACGCGCCAGCGCACTTTCCGGCACAATGCCAAGGCCGACCTCGTTTGACACCAAAACCAGCGGATGGTCAGCAGTGCGCAAAACACCGAGCAAAACGTGGAAGGACGAAGCAATATCATGTTCGGCCATCAACAAATTGGTCAGCCACAGCGTGAGGCAATCGACCAAAACTGCATGACCTTTGCCACGCTGACTGTGAATCGCATTTGCCAAATTTAACGGTGCATCAACGGTTTCCCACCCAGTTCGCCGTGCTTGGTGTTCGGCAATGCGCTTTTCCATTTCAACATCAAACGCTTGAGCTGTGGCAATATAAACTTTCGGCAGACCAGTCGCTTCAACGAGGCGCTCTGCATAAGTCGATTTACCGGAGCGCGCCCCGCCAAGAACAAACGTTACGTTTAGCATTTTAGGCCGCAACTTTGGCAAGACGTTCATTGGCGAACCCAAG
>JANMFT010000262.1:0-6285 GCA_031374255.1 Limoniibacter sp.
AACATCTTTTGCGATAAAGGATTTGCCGATGCCGCGGGTCAAAATAAAGGTCAGTGCGCCGCGCACAACTTTTTTATCCTGCGCCATAAAGCCCAGCATTTGGTCTGGCCCCATTGCGGCTAGCGCCTGCCCACCGGGCAAATTATGCCCGCCCAAATCAGCGATCCGCAGCGGCAAACCGGCACTGCGCAAATGCGCTTCAACGCGGATGGCGTCGGTTTCGGGCGCCAAGCCCAGCATCACCGACAGACGGTGCGCCATCACCATACCGATCGACACGGCCTCGCCATGCACCACGACTTCGCCATCATAACCTGCAGCGGCTTCAATCGCGTGGCCGAATGTGTGGCCCAAATTGAGCAGCGCCCTGTCACCGGTTTCCTGCTCATCACGCGCAACAACAGCAGCCTTGGCACGGCAGCTTGTGGCGATGGCTTCTGCCCGTATTGCCCCGCCCGCAAAGACCGCCTCACGATTTTTTTCCAGCGATTCGAAAAAATCAAAGCTGTCAATCAGTCCATATTTCACAACTTCAGCGTAACCGGCGCGAAACTCGCGTGCGCTCAAAGTGGTCAGCAATCCGGTATCAGCGAGCACCAATTGCGGTTGCCAAAACGCACCAACAAGATTTTTGCCTAGGCTTGAATTAATTCCGGTTTTACCACCTACCGAGCTGTCAACCTGCGCCAGCAAGCTCGTCGGCATTTGCACAAACCGCATTCCGCGCCGGACGCTAGCAGCTACAAAGCCCGACAAATCACCAACCACTCCGCCGCCAAACCCGATCACCATATCGCGGCGTTCAAGTTTGGCCGCAATTACGGCGTCGCAAACGCGGGCAAATTCGGCATAGGATTTGGATTTTTCACCGGCAGGTATGACGATGGGTGTGGCTTCAATACCGGAAGCCTCAAGGCTGGCAATCAACCGTGGCAAATGCAGGGCCGCCACGTTTTCGTCGGTCACAATTGCAGCGCGCGCGCCCGGCAGAATTGCCGAAATCTCTGTACCGGCCTGGTCAATCAGGCCGTCACCAATTAAAATCTCATAAGACCGGTCAGCCAGCAAAACAGGCACATTGATGACATCCGCGTTTGTTGCGGGCGCAGCCATTAGGCCACCTGTGCGGCCTGCGAGGCGGCAGTCGGGTGCTTTTCAAGATAAAGCCTGAGTGCCTCGATCACTTCGCCAACCATTATGTCTTTGCGCTCATTGCGCGACATTACCCGGATTTGCGCTTCAGCATAAGTCGGGTAGCGGGTTTCCATGAGGTTGCGCATTGTAGCTTCAGGGTCATCATTGTTCAGCAAAGGCCGCGTTTCCCGCCGCCCGACACGTTCCATCAGCACGTCAATGTCAGCATCCAGCCAAACCGCTATACCACCTTTGAGCACTGCTTCGCGCACTTCTGGGTTAATGAATGCCCCGCCGCCGGTTGAAATTATCCGCGGCCCGTCTTCCATCAGCCGCAGCATTACGCGCTGTTCAAGCGCCCTGAACTCAGGCTCACCGTAAACCGCAAAAAGATCCTTGACCGACATACGCGACGCGTTTTCAATTTCAGTATCAGAGTCGAAAAACTCCAGATCGATCACCTGCGCCAATTTGCGGCCAATGGTGGATTTGCCTGATCCCATTAAGCCCACAAGCACAACGGAACGCCCATCAAGCATGCCGCGGATGATCCGCGCGCTGTTGGCAATCCAAGCTTGTTCGGTGTTATCCATGTTCCAAAATCCCCTTATTGCGCTTACCACATCAAAAGGATGGTTGCGTCAAGCAAATTGGCGACAATGCTTGCGCCTTATCGGTTTGGAACGCATATAACCGCACAAATTCTTCGCGCTTTATAGATAAAGAACGCCGCCCAATGCCAACCCTGACTCGATTGATTCTTACACTTTTGGCAATATTTGCGGTTGGTTATGGCGCAATGTTTGCACTGGCGAATTTCGTGACACCCAAACAAACCGAGATCACAATTGAAGTACCGCTTGATGCGCTGAACAAATCACCATGAGAGATTCGGACGCTATCGACAGCTTTTTGGAAATGATGAGCGCCGAACGCGGCGCGGCCAAAAACACGCTCGATGCTTACCGCCGCGATTTGGAAGAGACCTCAATTGCCTTGGGTTCAGGCGCATCGGCTTTGATGAAAGCGGAACGTGAGCATTTGGCAGGCCATGTCACATCCATGGCCAAAGATGGTTTATCAGCCTCCACCCAGCGCCGCCGCCTTTCCAGCCTTCGCCAGTTTTACCGCTTTTTATTCTCTGATAATCTGCGCGGCGATGACCCGACCGCCACGCTCGACAGCCCGTCCAAAACCAAATCACTGCCTAAAACCATGTCGTCTTCAGCTGTGACCAAATTGCTTGACCGCGCGATGATTGAAGCGCGAGAAGCGCCACACAGCCATGCGGCTTTGCGCCTGCACGCACTTGTCGAAACACTTTACGCAACCGGGCTTCGTGTGTCTGAACTGGTGTCATTGCCCGTCAGCGTCGCCCGCCAAAGCGCAGAACTCTTCATCGTGCGCGGCAAAGGCAATAAAGACCGCATGTTGCCGCTCAGCGACCCTGCCCGCGCCGCGATGCAGGCTTGGCTGGCGGTAATTGACCCGGACGGCATCAAGGCAGACCGCGAACCGATATTTCCAGCCGACAGCGGCTCAGGACACTTATCACGGCAAGTTTTTGCGCGGGAACTGAAATCCCTTGCCGCCCGTGCGGGCCTTAAGTCAATGGAGCTCTCGCCCCACGTTTTGCGCCACGCCTTTGCAACACATCTTTTAGAAAACGGTGCAGATTTGCGTGTGGTGCAACAACTGCTCGGCCATGCTGATATTTCTACCACGCAAATCTACACTCACGTTCTTGAAACGCGGCTGCATGCATTGGTGGCGGCGCACCACCCGCTCGCCAAAGTGGAATAACTTGCCAGATAGGGGCCGCGCTATTATGTGCACGAGCAAGCATTTCCATGCCTGATGGAGCATCAGGTAGTTAGGGATAATGCGCCAAAATATTGAGTTTGGAGTTACGCGCTTGACCTATCAATATCTCGATTTTGAGAAGCCAGTTGCCGATATTGACGGCAAAATTCTTGAACTTAAAGCGCTCGGTGCCAAAGAGGGCGAAGTTAATCTTGATGCTGAAATTAAACGCCTTGAGAAACGCTCCAGCGATGTGATGATCGAACTCTACAAGGCACTCACACCTTGGAATAAAGCGCAGGTCGCCCGCCACCAAGACCGCCCGCATTGTAAAGATTACATCGCCGCACTCATCGACGATTTTGTTCCGCTGGCTGGCGACCGCAAATTCGGCGACGATGAGGCGATTATTGCTGGTTTTGGCCGCTTTAAAGGGCAATCGGTTGCCATTATCGGCCAAGAAAAAGGTGCCGATACCGCCGCCCGGATTAAGCACAATTTCGGCATGGCAAAACCGGAAGGCTACCGCAAAGCTGTGCGCATTATGGAACTTGCCGACCGCTTTGGCATTCCGGTAATCACATTTGTCGATACTGCAGGTGCCTACCCCGGCCTTGATGCCGAAGAGCGCGGCCAAGCCGAGGCCATCGCGCGGGCGACTTCCGCCTGCCTTAGCCTTAAAGTGCCGCTCATTTCAGTGATCATCGGCGAAGGCGGCTCCGGTGGCGCGATCGCGATCGCAACTGCCAACCGTGTCTATATGCTTGAACATTCAATCTATTCTGTCATTTCGCCGGAAGGCGCAGCATCTATTTTGTGGCGTGATGCCACCCGCGCCAAAGATGCCGCACAATCGATGAAAATTACAGCGCAGGATTTGGTGCAGCTTAAAATCATTGATGGGATTATTCCAGAACCGCAAGGCGGCGCGCACCGCGCCCCGCAAGAAGCCATCGCGTTGGCCGGTAAAACAATTGAAGCTGCGCTGAAAGATTTATCGACACCAGGCCTTGATTTGCGCGAAGCCCGCCGCAACAAATATCTTGATATTGGAAGATCGCTTTAAATTTTAAGCCACATTTTTGCCCAATCCACGTGGTGACGCAAATGTTACGGCCAATCTGTGGAAAGTCCGGCAAAACTTAGGGGCATTGCTGGTCAAGACACCGGTAACTATGAAACGTAATGGTTTTTCAACCCTCCTCGGCGAAAACAAGGTCAAGGGTTAAATTTTCAGGTCAAAAACAGTGCAAATTTTACGCATCTTTTTAATATTACTGTCGGGGCTGTTTTTGGCAGCCTGTCAGGATATTGACGCAAAAGACTTCGCGCCAAAAGCCAATAAGCAAATTCCTGAAAAATTGATGCGCGAGATCAAAGCCAAAGGTATGACGCGAACGTCGCCTATTCTTGTGAGGCTCTACAAAGAAGAAAACGTGCTGGAAGTTTGGAAGCAGGCCAATACCGGTCGTTATGAAAAAGTGTCCGATTTTGCAATTTGCAAAATGTCCGGCAAACTTGGCCCCAAATTCATTGAGGGTGACCGACAAGCGCCTGAAGGTTTTTATGCTGTAAATCCTGGTCATATGAACCCAAATTCAAGCTATCATCTGTCATTTAATACTGGTTATCCGAATGCGTTTGATCGTGCACATGGCCGTGGTGGCACCAACCTGATGGTGCATGGCGCCTGCTCATCATCTGGTTGCTACTCTATGACAGACGAACAAATCGAAATCATATTTGCTCTGGCGCGTGACGCCTTTAAAGGCGGACAAAAGAGCTTTCAATTTCAAGCCTATCCTTTCCGCATGACGGCGCAAAACATGGCGCGTTACCGCAATGATCCGAACTATGATTTCTGGGTCAACCTTAAAGAGGGCTATGACTATTTTGAATTGACAAAGGTCCCGCCGCGCGTTGGCGTTTGCGATAAAAAATACACCTTTGCAGCGGGGGTAACCTCTGGCGACGCTCCGATGGAGGCTTGCAACCCTGATGCACCGCCACCGGCTTTGGCCGCCGCTTTGGCAACAAACAAAGCAAAATTCGATCAAGAATTAACGGCCTCTATCGCCAAATCGTCCTATGCCCCGCCAGCACCAACTGTGCAGGGTATAAAAGAAGCCAAACTTGTTGCAGATTGGTCCAAGCGCCGGTTGAAGGGCGAACGCGTATCGCGCGAACCACCATCTTTGGCATCGATTGAAGCTGCAAAAGCTGCCGTGCCGGTGCAAAAAGCGGCTTTGGAAAATGCTATTGCCGCCAATGCTACCGGTGCAATTGAACCGGCAACGGATCGCTTTGCAGCAGATCCATTAAAACCTGCAGAAACCGCTGCCGCTGCGCCAGCTGTTGACGTTCCAATTGCCACCACTGCCAAAACAGCGCGCACTGAGACAGTTACTGCAGAGGCAGCACCCGTCTTACCAACACCAAACCCGAATGCACCGTCGTTGACGACGCCGTCTGACAGCGTTGTGGCTTTGCCGCCTAAGAAGAAAAAACCATGGTGGAAAATCATAGGTGAGTGAAGATGCTGTAGATACGCCAGTCTATGATCTGCGCGGTCTCAACTGCCCGTTGCCGGTGCTCAAGGCCCGCAAGCGCTTATTCCATATGCAAGTTGGTTCGCAGCTTTGGGTGGAAACGACCGATCCGTTGGCCGTAATCGACCTGCCGCACTTTTGCCGTGAGGCCGGGCATGTGTTGGTGAAAACCGAGAGCGTTGCCGGGGGACACCGGTTTTTGATTGCGAAGCGAATAGCGAGTAGCGAGTAGCGAGTAGCGAGTAGCGAGTAGCGAGTAGCGAGTAGCGAGTAAATATTTGTAGCTCACACAAGCAATGCGTTTTTATTCACTATTCGCTATTGGCTCTCTTCACTCCCCGTCAAATAACCCCACTTGAATAGCCGCCAAATCTGCTGGCGGGTTCAGTCCCATATGTTTCCACGCATGGCCGGTCATCACCCGCCCGCGCGGGGTGCGTTGGATAAACGCCTGCTGCAACAAATACGGTTCCACAATATCTTCAATTGCGTCGCGCGGTTCAGATAATGCCGCAGCAATGGTTTCTATCCCCACCGGCCCGCCAGAAAACCCGCTGGCAATCACGTTCAAATAGCGCCGGTCAAGACTATCAAGCCCGATGGCATCAACCTCTAGCCGGTTAAGTGATTCATCCGCAATCGCCCGCGTTACGCTTTTAACGCCAGCCACTTCAGCAAAATCCCGCACGCGGCGCAGCAGTCGGCCTGCAATACGCGGCGTGCCCCGCGCACGTTTGGCTATTTCCAGCGCGCCATCATCTTCAACCGGCAAGCCCATAATCCGTGCACCGCGCCGCAC
>JANMFT010000284.1:0-2002 GCA_031374255.1 Limoniibacter sp.
TGCGGCTCCAACCCGTCGGCATTTTTAACGAGGCTTTCCGCCCAGTCACTGGTGACAACGTAGGTTTGTTTCAGGAAATTGAAGAATGCTTGTTTAGACCAATCCTCATCGGCAAAGCGTTTATCGTTTGCACCCGGTTCCGGCCCGACTTTTTCACCGCTGATTTTTTTGAGAGAATCTGCCCAGACTCCCATGAAACGCGAAAACAATTGCGTTTGCGCATCCAGCGCGCGTTGCGGGTCTGCAAGCCAATATTCCGTCACTTTGGAAAAAGTCTTCACCATATCGGAGACCGACTCTGACACACTGTCTATTTTCTCGCCGCTCTCGCGGGGCTTTACCCAAGCCGAAGCCGCGTGGCCGGCTTGCTCCACCATTTTTGCCATATTCATTGCAAAAGCGTCAGGGTCTTTCACCATAAAGCGCTCAAGCTCGGCAGGATCAGGAACAGCAAAAGGCGCAGCATCAGGTTTGGCTGATTTCTCCTCGCTCATTGGTCCCTCCCGCCGCCGGATGTTTAAAGTAACTCCGCCGATCTTTAGTGTGACACAAAACCACTCTTCGTTATAAGGAGCAATCGTAACAAAGATATTTGGACGTTTTCATGCTGAAATTCAGCCAAAAACTTATGAGCTTGGCCATTTGTGTCAGCGTTTTGGCCGCCTGCCAAAGCGCGGGTACCGGGGCATTGGATTTGCAGGGATATCCCAACATAAATGTCGTGCCGACTGGCGAGACCTCAGCGCTTACACCGCAGCAGGAATATGACATGCTGGCCTCCCTTAACGCCGCCGCCGCTTCCCAACCTGTAATGACGGCTGGTGAGAAAGCCGCTTATCTCGCGCGCCAAAAACGCCTTGCCCAAATCGCGGCAACCCACGCGATTGACACCACCCGTATTATCGAAGCGCGGTGACGGCATGACCTTTGAAATTATCGGGCCGGAAGCTGAAGCGCATTTGAATTGGCTTGGGCTGATTGCAGCCATTGAAGCTGGCCACAACCGTCCACAAGCGCAAATCAACGATCTCATTTTGCGGCGCGATGGCGACACATTGCTGGATCGCGCGGCATGGATTGATGGTCTCGGGTCGCTGGTGAAAGTCGCAACGGTCGTGCCCGGTAATGCCGCGCTGGGGCTGCCAACCATCAATGGCGCAGTAGCAATTTTTGATGATCAGACCGGCATTCTCAAGGCCATGGTGGATTTTCATCTGGTGACCAAATGGAAAACCGCCGGTGACTCCCTGCTCTCTGCCAGTCATTTGGCCCGCAAAGACAGCCGCAACATTCTGCTGGTCGGGGCAGGGACGGTGGCCCGTTCCATGGTCGATGCTTACGGCGCGCTATTTCCCGATGCGCGGTTTACCGTCTGGTCGCGCAACGCCGCCACTGCTGCTGAAATGGGCTTGGCGGTGGCCACCGATCTCGAATCTGCCGTCCGCTCCGCAGACATCATCTGCACCGCAACAATGGCAACAGAACCGCTCATCAAAGGCGCTTGGCTGCAACCCAGCCAGCACTTGGATTTAATTGGCGCTTACCGGCCAGATATGCGCGAAGTGGACGACGAGGCGATGGCCCGCGCGCGCCTGTTCGTCGACAGCCGCGCCACAACCATCCACCATATTGGCGAGTTGATGATGCCGATCAAATCCGGCGCAATCAGCGAAGCAGATGTGATTGCCGATTTTTACGACATTAAATCGGGCACATTCTCCCGCCAATCTGACGACGACATCACCATCGCCAAAAACGGCGGCGGCGCGCATTTGGATTTGATGACGGCGAGTTATGTGATGGAGATGTGGCGGGGGCGGTGATTTTTGAGGGCGGCACCGTGCTCCCTCATGGGAGGAGCGCGCGCTGCAAAGCAGCGGCAAGCCTCGAACCACGCACCTATTCTTTGATCAAATGTTTGCGGCGGGACAAGTTGGGCAATTTCTCATACTCTCCTGCTATCAAAGCCAGTTTCTTTTTACGCGACCACTTTTTGATTTGC
>JANMFT010000301.1:0-3608 GCA_031374255.1 Limoniibacter sp.
ACAATCAAATCGAGCAGTGTCAAAGACATCCGTTTTGATTGTGGTTGCAGTCACGCTGTTTTCAGCGTTGCTTGCAATGGTGCGCGGTTTTTCTCGCGAAGTGCTAGCCGTTGGCTCATGGGTTGCTGCGGCGGCAGCGGCGTTTTTGCTCTATAAATCTGTTGTGCCACTGGTTCAGCCCTACATTTCATCAGAAACCGTGGCGACAATTGCGGCAGCCGGCATTGTTTTTGTGATCGTGCTGATAATTGTCAGCCTTATCACCATGAAACTTGCAGACTTTATCATCGACAGCCGCGTCGGTGCGCTCGACCGTGCTTTGGGCTTTGTGTTTGGCGCCGCGCGAGGCGTCTTGCTGCTCGTCGTTGCGATGCTGTTTTTCAATTGGCTGGTTGCCGAAAACCAGCCGGAATGGGTGGCTGGTGCAAAGTCCAAGCCATGGCTTGAGGGCCTCGGCGCGAAACTGATCGCAGCCATGCCGGAAGACCCGCAGGGCATGATTATGCAAAAAATCAATCCGGATGGTGCTACACCTGCCGCCGCACCGCAGGAAGCTGCTCCGGCAGCTGGCGCAACCAACGGCTAGATTGGCCTTGAAGGCTGGAGATCACACCCATGGCCGATGAAACGCCCTTCGACAGTGACGATGATAAATTCCGCGACGAATGCGGCGTGTTTGGTGTTTACGGACATGCCGATGCAGCCGCGCTCACTGCACTTGGTCTTCATGCACTGCAACATCGCGGGCAGGAAGCGGCAGGCATCGTCACCTTTGACGGCGAGCAATTTCACATTGAGCGCCATATTGGTTTGGTTGGCGATACTTTTACAAAAAAATCTGTGATGGACAGGCTTGGCGGAACGCGCGCTGTTGGCCATGTGCGCTATGCGACAACCGGCGGCAGCGGCATCCGCAATGTGCAGCCTTTGTTTGCTGAACTCGCTGATGGCGGCTTTGCAATTGCCCATAATGGCAACATTACAAATGCCATGACGGCACAGCGCACTTTGCAAAAACAGGGCGCAATTTTTTCGTCGACATCTGATACTGAAACCATTTTGCACCTCGTTGCCGTGAGCAAAGAGCGTGATGTGGTTTCCCGCGTTGTTGATGCCTTAAAGCACCTTGAAGGCGCGTTTTCACTTGTGTGCCTAACATCGAAAAAAATGATCGGTGTGCGCGATCCGCTCGGCATACGTCCATTAGTGATTGGCGATATGGACGGTGCTTATGTTCTGGCCTCTGAAACCTGCGCTTTGGACATAATTGGTGCGCGGTTTGTTCGCGACGTGAAACCCGGCGAAATGGTTGTGGTCACTGAAGCCGGCCTCGAAAGCCTGTTTCCCTTCGAGCAGGTCGCCTCACGGTTTTGCATTTTTGAGTATGTCTATTTTGCACGGCCGGATTCCTCAGTGGAGGGCCGCAATGTCTATGAAATTCGCCGCGAGATAGGTCGCGAACTGGCGCGGGAATCCGCTGTCGACGCCGATATGGTCGTGCCAGTGCCGGATTCCGGCGTGCCTGCGGCGATTGGATATGCGCAAGCGGCAAATTTGCCGTTTGAGCTTGGGATTATCCGCAACCATTATGTCGGGCGCACGTTTATTTCCCCCGGCGACGCTATCCGCCATATGGGCGTTAAATTGAAGCACAACGCCAACCGTAAAATGCTGGAAGGCAAGCGCGTTATTCTGGTCGATGATTCCATCGTACGCGGCACAACGAGTCAAAAAATCGTTCAAATGGTACGTGATGCCGGTGCAAAGGAAGTGCATATGCGGGTGGCTTCACCGCCAACGCGTGCTTCATGTTTTTACGGTGTGGATACGCCGCACACGTCCAAGCTGCTGGCTTCGCGCATGGAAGTAGCCGAAATGGCGGAGTTTTTGCGGGTGGATTCGCTTGGCTTCTTAACAATTGACGGCCTTCACCGCGCTGTAGATGGCATGGCCCGTAATAATGAAAGCCCTCGCTTTTGCGATGCCTGCTTTACGCGTGAATATCCGACAAGGCTAACTGACCGCGACGGCACAGAAACCGTGCGCAAACTTTCAATTGTGGCCAATAATGGCTGATGATCTGAAAGGTAAAATAGCGCTCGTCACCGGCGCGTCGCGTGGTATCGGATATCAGTTGGCGCTGCAATTTGCGTCGGCCGGCGCGCACGTGATTGCGGTTGCACGCACGCAAGGCGGCCTCGAAGAACTTGACGACCAGATCAAAGCCGCTGGCAGCACTGCAACGCTGGTGCCGCTTAATCTAATGGATGGCCCCGGTATTGACCGCCTTGGCGGCGCTATTTATGAGCGCTGGGGCAAGCTGGACATCTTCTGTGCCAATGCGGCAATTCTGGGGGTGATTTCGCCGATCGGGCATATTGAAGCCAAGGTTTTTGATCGCGTAATGGCAACCAATGTTACCGCAACGTGGCGAATGATCAGGACACTTGACCCGTTGTTACGGATGTCGGATGCAGGTCGCGCAGCTATCATCTCGTCGGGTTCCGCGCATTCTTGTCGCGCCTTCTGGAGCGCCTATGCAGCCTCGAAGGCTGCCGTGGAAGCTTTTGCAAGGTCTTGGGCCGCAGAAACCAATGAGTTGAAACTGCGGGTGAATGTTATTGACCCCGGTGTCGCTCGAACTGCGATGCGCGCACTTGCGGTTCCCGGTGAAGACCCGAATATACTGCCAACACCTGCCGAAGTAGCGCGCGGAATAATGCCGGTTTTTGCAAGTGATTTGGCAACCACTGGCCAATTATGGTCCGTACCGGAACAGCGCTTTAAGCGCTATCAGGTGCCAGTGTAGCCGCAGCTTTTTCTGCCTTGGAACGCTGCCAATATTTGCGGGTTGAAAGCGGTAAAAACGCTAAATAAGCCAGCACGCACAAACTCAGTGTCAACCAAGGCTCGCTGGCCAAAACCAGCACAAAAACCACGACGCCCATTATAGTGGGCACAACATAGTCTTTCTTGAATGTAAAACTTTTGCCCGACCACACCGGCAAGCGGCTGACCAGCAAAAATGCGATGAACAGCATAAATAACGATGCACCAATTGCCACCAATTGGTCCGGCCCGTGATCAGCCAGGCCTAGATAAAACGGCAAAAACACCAACGCCGCGCCCATTGGCGCTGGCACGCCAACAAAATAATTACGCCGCCAACCAACGTTTTGCACCCCGATATTCATCACGTTGAATCTTGCTAAACGAAGCGCGCAAGCGATGACGTAAGCTACCGCTGCTACCCAGCCGAGGGTTTTCACGTCGCGAAGCACATAGGCATAAAGCACAAAAGCGGGTGCAACACCAAAGTTAACAATGTCGGCGAGCGAATCCATTTCTGCGCCAAAACGCGTTTCGCCTTTGATCAGCCGCGCTATTCGTCCGTCAATGCCATCGAGAAACGCAGCCAAAAGCACCATCCCTACGGAGAGTTCAAAGCGGCCTTCATAGGCCAAGCGAATGCCCGTCAGGCCTGCACAAATGGCCAACACTGTGATGAGATTGGGGATCAACTTACGGAGCGGTATCTCGTGAAGTTTTGCGCCGCGATTATCCTGCTCCGGTGCATCCGATTTTGCAGGCTCACTTTTAGGAGGGCC
>JANMFT010000378.1:0-1812 GCA_031374255.1 Limoniibacter sp.
GCGCGCGTCCGGTCCCGGCGACATTATTACAGTGTTGATCGATGTGGATGACCGCGCTTCGTTATCATCGCTATCCAACCGTTCTCGCAATGGCAGCGCCGCACTCGGGATCAATGCATCGATTGATACATTTGGCATCGCTGGTGAAGGCAATGTCGGCCTTAATGCATCGGGTCAAACAAAAGCGGGCGGAGAGGGCAGTGTGCGCCGCTCTGAACGCATCCAATTGTCTGTTGCGGCATTGGTGACGGGCGTATTGCCAAATGGCAATTTGTTGATCAGCGGTCTTCAAGAAATCCGCGTCACCAATGAAAAACGCTCACTTGGTGTGCAGGGTATTATAAGGCCCAAAGACATCTCGCCGGATAATACCGTGCGCTATGACCAGCTGGCCGAGGCGCGGGTGTCGTATGGAGGCGGCGGGCGCGTAAACGATATGCAACAACCCGCCTGGCTGCATCATATCTACGATCAAGTTGCGCCGTTTTAAGGAATGATAATGGCGGGGCAAAAACCAAAAACATTAAAAACGGACAAAGCTAAAGGCGGTATAGGCGGGTTTATCGGCGTGGTTTTGGTTTTGGCGGGTGTGGCTGCTGCTGGTGGCTACAGCCTTGTCAATCATGCGATGCAGGTGGCAACTGCAAAATCAAAACTCGATACCGAAACCGCAAAGAAAAGCATCGCTGTTGAATATACCGGCACAATGCAAACAGTTGCGCTTGCGCCGGTGATCACCAATATGGCGACGCCGGACAGTTGGGTTCGGATGGAAGCAACGCTGGTTTATGACGGCTCGAACGGCAATTTGCCCGCCACTATACCTGCTGAAATCACCGAAGATATTCTGGCGCTGTTGAGGACATTGACGCTTGGACACGTATCAGGTCCGAGTGGTTTTTTGCACTTGAAGGGCGATATTGTTGAGCGCGCAAACCAGCGTTCAGCGGGGCGGGTGAGTGACGTTCTCATTCAAACTCTGGTGTTTGAATGAAGCGCATATTGCTTGTTGTGGCCTTTGCACTGTTTTCATGGCCTGCGTTTGCGCAATCAGATGCCTCCACATTGCTCAACGCTTTAAATCAGGCGGATGGACAAACAGCAGGCCGCATTATTCAACTTGCGGGCCTGCTCACTGTGCTGTCTTTGGCCCCGGGCATATTGGTCACAATGACCAGTTTCACGCGGTTGGTGATAGCGCTTTCATTTTTGCGCTCAGGTTTGGGTCTGCCGACCACACCATCAAACTTGATCGTCATTTCGCTCGCTCTGTTTTTAACCGCCTTCATTATGGGGCCGGTTTTTGAAAAGTCTTATGCCGAGGGTGTGCAACCGTTGATTGAGAATAAAATCGATGAGGCACAAGCATTACCGCTTATCGCCGAACCGTTCCGGCAGTTTATGACAGCTAATGTGCGTGATGTGGATGTCAAATTATTTGAAGATTTATCTCAAAAACCTTTGGCCGCAGGCGAAGTATTGCCGTTTCGTATTCTGGTTCCGGCATTTCTAATCTCGGAATTGAGGCGTGGTTTTGAAATTGGCTTTCTGATTTTATTGCCTTTTTTGGTAATTGATATTGTCGTTGCCACGCTCACGATGTCGATGGGCATGATGATGTTGCCGCCAACAGTTCTTTCATTGCCGTTCAAAGTGTTGTTTTTTGTGCTGATCGATGGCTGGAGCTTGATGGTCGGATCGCTGGTTCGATCATTTTCATAGTTATTCATTTGTTTTTAAGATATACAATCTAGGGTTGATTTATCGATGAATGAGGTTTTATCCCTCAAAGCATGAAGCTGCTCATTTGAG
>JANMFT010000379.1:0-5021 GCA_031374255.1 Limoniibacter sp.
CAGAAACGCGCCCCAAGTGGATAGCCCGTCAACAAGCGCTGCCTCTTCAAGTTCAAGTGGGATTGATTCAAACTGGTCACGCATAATCCAGATCACAATTGGCAACACCATCAGCGTGTAAAGCATGATCAGGCCAACAAGTGTGTCGAGCAGCGCGAGGTCGCGGTACAGCACCAGAAACGGCAGCGCCAAAACGACAGGCGGCAAAATAAGCTGCGATAAAAAGAAAAATGAAATGTCGGCATTGCGCATCCACAGCCAGCGATACTTAAACCGCGTGAGGCCATAGGCAGCGAGCGAGCCGATGATGATAGCGAGAAAAGAAGCACCGAGCGAAGCAATCAACGAATTGAAAAACCGTTTGAAAAACTCTTCACGCACCGTGGAAACATCGCCAAGTGTGTCCGGCGATAGGCCGATTGACCGCCAACCCTTCCAATCGGGTGTATAATCCCACCATGGTACAAGCGCGCCTTTCATAACGTTTGGCGCGATTTTGAATGATGTTGTGATGGTCCAGTAAATCGGGAACAGGCAGATGAACGCCCACAACAGCAACGCGCCATAAATGAAGATTTTGCTTGTCCAGATTTTTGCCTTCTCGTCAGCGCCAGCTTCCGGCGCAACATAGGCGGCATATTTTAGTGTGGCGTCGCTCACGTCAGGCTCCTCCGCCAACGGTCAACAAACTTTAAAAGCAGTGTTATGAAGATGATGATCAGAACGAGATACGTCATCGCCAGCATCGTGCCATAACCCACGTTAGACCGGTCGCGATATTCGCGGAAAATGAAGCTGGTCACGCTATCGGTTGCGCCGCCCGGCCCGCCGGATGTGACGTTGATAATAATATCGGCGATTTTCAGTTTGAAGATAATGCGCAGCACAATCGCCGTGATCGAAACTGGAATCATCAGCGGAAAAATCACGCCCCAAAATTGTTGGAATTTATTTGCGCCATCCACTTGGCTGGCCTCAATCACGTCCTTCGGCAATGCCTGCAAACCGGCAAGCAGCATGATCATAATGAATGGAATAAACGTCCACGCATCCATCGCTTGAATTGTAAATTTCGCAATCCAAGCATTTCCGAAGAAAGAGGGGTTTTCAACGCCGAGCCATTTTAGAAAATTGGAAATCGGCCCGAAGCGGGTTTCCATCATGGATTTACCGACCATCCATGAGACGGCAACCGGCGACAACATCAACGGCAACAAAAACGCCACGCGGAAGAATTTTCGGGCGCGTATCTCTGCGTTGAGAAGCAATGCCAAGCCAAATGCAATCACGTATTCCACCAGAACCATGGCGACATAAAATACCATGTTAAGCATCGCATTCCAGAAAAACGGATCGCCAAGCATCTGCCAAAAATTATCAAGGCCGTTGAATTTCATGCCGTCTTGGCTGGCCAAATTCCAATCGGTCAGCGCAATGTAAAAGCCGAACAAGGTCGGGAAAATCACCATAGCAACCGTAAATAAAATCGCTGGCAGCACAAACAGCGCTCGCTTGCCTTGCTCGCCATGGGCCACAACTTGAGCAACACCAAGCGCGATGCCCCATGCGCCGTAGGCATAAAGAATGGGCCGCCAATTTGAAAAGCCGGAGGTGGTAAAACCGGCGACATATAAGGTTTGATAAAGCGTCAGCGCTGCCAAAGCCGCCGTAGAACCCCACGTGATCATGTTGCCCAAACGCTGCCGCTCCGGCGTGGTTTCACCATAGTTTAGGGGATTGGGAATTGCGGCATCGCTCATCTAAAGTTCACCACACAACTGCTCCATAATTCCTTCATCCTGAGGACCCTCATCTTCGTGGTTCGAGACGCCGCAAGGCGGCTCCTCACCATGAAGATGAGGGTGGACTCGAAGGACGAAGGAACGCCCAAAAAAACCGGCGGCGTTGCCACCGCCGGTTCAATTAAGTCACGACCAAATTACATCATGCCCAATGAGGCTTTGTAGAGTTTGATCTGGCTTTCACGGCCAATCTGGTCGGTAAGTTTTTCCCATGCGGCAGCAATCGCATCAGCGGTTTCCTGCGCTGATTTGTAGGTGCCAGCATAGCCTTTTGCCAACTCATCTTCCGCCACTGAATAGTATTGGAAAATACCAGGGATACGCGGTTCGATGGCAGCATTGGGGTGCGCATAGCTGTCAGCGTTTGAACCGAGATAATCCTCAACATAGGCGCGGTCATAACCTGCCGCTTCCCATTCCGCATAATCAAAATTCGATTTGCGGTAAGGCTGGAAGCCGGATGGGTAAGCTGAAGCCCAAAGCGAAATATCTTTGCCACCCAAATGGGCCGCAGCAGACCATGCCGCTTTGCGTTTTTTCTCGTCGCCGGAAACCCGCGAGGTCACATAAACACCCCAGCCGATATAGGCCATGTTCGGGGCTTCATTATACTTCTCTTCCCAAGCCGCAGTCTTGGAGTTGTAAACCTGATTTGCGCCCGGCAAAATGCCAAATGCAGTCACGTCGCCAACCACCGAAGTGTCAGATGTGCGGGCGGAAGAACCCACATCGCCCCACCATGTCAGCATGGAACCGGTGCCGGCCAGAAACTGCGAGAACGCGGTAGTGCCGGGGTCAGCGTTAATCTGGTCAGCAGGGTATGCACCCGGCGTTGCGATCAAATCCATAACTTCTTGAATGGCACGAACGAATGCCGGGTTATTAACCCGTGGCTTCATGGTGTCAGCATCAAACAACCATGCTGGATCATCTGGGTGCTTTGCATAGGCGGTTGCGCGGTCTTCGAGGAAGTAAAAGCCGAAACCACCCCAGCCTTTAAGCGGGTCAAGGAAGCCATGGGCATCCTGTCCGGTAAGCGGGTCTTTCTTGCCGATAAGCGCTTTCGAAGCAGCGTTGACTTCTTCCCAAGTTTTTGGCGGGTTTGCCATGCCGGAGATCGAGCCCTCGCCGAAATAATCTTTCCGGTAAGCGTAAGTATGGCAATCGCCATCGATCGAAACACGGTAGGTTTTGCCTTCCCATGTGCCAACCGGCGCTTGGAGGTAACCCACATAATCGTCCATATCGATTTGGGTTTTTACCCAATCCGGCATTTCATCAAGCAGACCTTTGCTGGCGGTATCGCCTTCAAACGGCGCACCCATTTCAAGAATGTCGAAATCGACGGTCTTAGTCGCAATCGATTGCTGCAAACGGGCGTTGTAATCAGCTTGCGCCAAATCGATCCAGTTGATCTTTGCGCCGGTATAAGCCTCCCATGGTTTCAGGAAGCCGCGGAACAAAAAGTTGTGCAAGTTTTGGTTGTTAAGGCCAAGGAATGTCAGTTCGACACCGGCAAACTCGCCCTCTTTGACGGCAGCTTTGGTGGCTTCCAGACACATACCGCCTACTTTTTGCCAATCGGCATCGGTTGGTGAACCTTTGCCAACGCCTGGAATTTGCAAAATCGCTTTGCGGAGTTCCGCTTGCGCCTGTGCTTCCGGCGACATAGCCGCGAGCAACGCTGGCGAAATCGCGGCGATTGCCGCAACGCTGGCAACACCGCGCAATAGCGAGCGCCGGCTGGCCTGCATGGCCATTAATTTCTCATAGACTTCAACTCTCATCGTCGCATTCCTCCCTGAGGGCGCACTGTCCCCGTGATAAACTGCAAACCAGAAATTGATCGTGGGCAACAGCCACTCAGAGGGTGCATTTGCCGCTCAGCTGGAAACCAGCCTCACTCCCTTTCACGGCGCGCGCAGACCTGAAACGAACCAAATTTGGCTTTCAGACACATTGAGTATGAATGAAGCCAAGCCACTGTCAATTGATTGAAAGGTCTATTTTGAAACCCAAAATCTTTTGACCAATTGGTCTTGTGGGCGATGGACAGTGCCACGCCTGTTCGCTAGCCTTGAGTTCGGGGACAATTTTAAACTGCGCTGGGAGGCGTAATGGCGCAAGTCAATATCCGCGAAGCGCGCAAAGCATATGAAGCCCTCGAAGTGCTGCACGGCGTTAATATCCCGATTGCTGATGGTGAGTTTGTGGTTCTGGTTGGCCCGTCGGGCTGCGGCAAATCCACTTTACTGCGTATGATTGCGGGGCTCGAAAGCATCACGTCGGGCGTGGTTCAAATCGGTAACCGCGTTGTCAATCATTTGGCGCCCGCCGAACGCGACATCGCAATGGTGTTTCAGAACTATGCGCTTTATCCGCATAAAACTGTGCGTCAAAACATGGCGTTTGCGCTGAAACTGCGCAAACTCGACAAAGCCGATATCGACGCCCGGGTCAAACGCGCGTCAGATATTTTGGGCCTGCAACCCTACTTGGATCGATACCCGCGGCAGCTTTCCGGCGGTCAACGCCAGCGCGTTGCGATGGGCCGCGCCATTGTGCGCGATCCGCAGGTATTTTTATTTGATGAGCCGTTGTCAAATCTTGATGCGCAATTGCGCGTGCAGATGCGCACCGAAATCAAAGAGCTACATCAGCGCCTTAAGGTAACGACGGTTTACGTCACACACGATCAGGTGGAAGCCATGACCATGGCTGACAAAATTGTAGTGATGCAAAGCGGCTATATTGAGCAGATGGGCGCGCCGCTTGAGCTATTTGACAAGCCCGCAAACGTGTTTGTGGCCGGTTTTATTGGCTCGCCTTCGATGAATTTACTGCCCGCTGTGATTAAAAGCGGCAAAGCCATGGTTGGTGATCTTTCACTGCCTTTGCCGAAGGGCTTGAAGATTGAGGATGGCCGAAAGGTCACCTATGGCGTCCGGCCCGAACATATCGATATTGCGAAAGACGGCTTTGAAACCAAAGTCTCAGTTGTGGAACCAACGGGATCTGAAACGCTGGTGTTCATCAAAAACGGGCAAACCGATTTGACAGCACTCTTCCGCGAGCGCCACATCATCCGCCCGGGCGATACCATCAAACTCAAACCGCGCGCTGAACTCGTGCATATTTTTGATGGCGAAACCGGCAACCGCATAGCAAATTAAGGGAGCAAACCATGCTTAAAGGGATAGACCCGCTTCTCAATGCCGA
>JANMFT010000430.1:0-1678 GCA_031374255.1 Limoniibacter sp.
TAATAAGCGTGAGGCGATGAGCATTATGACTGGTTCCGGAGGTTAAAGGTGTGGTTTTCACATTTGCGCGATGCGCATTCAGTTCATTGTGGCGGCGTTGACATCGATTGGGGGCACTCTTATCTGTCTGCCAACGCGGCGTCCAGACTTTAGACCAAAGTTGAAACCTGCAATCCGATTGATTTTTGCCCTATTTGAACGGCAGACATGCCTTAAAAATAGCGGGAAGCGGCTAAGATAGCAGCACGCCTGCCCCGGTTTTGAAAGAACAGGAAGCCTTCAATATGTTGAAACTTGGCGGTTTGGCAAAGATGATCTTCGGGTCATCCAATGACCGGCGCATGAAAGCCTTACGGCCCATCGTTGCTAAGATAAATGACCTTGAAGCGGAAATGGCGGCCCTCTCTGATGAGGCGCTGCGCGCAAAAACCGCAGAATTCAAAACTGAAATTGCAGGTGGCAAATCACTCGACGATCTGCTCGTCCCCGCTTTTGCTGTTGCGCGTGAAGGCGCTAAACGTGCGCTTGGCCTTCGCCCGTTTGACGTGCAGTTGATGGGCGGGATGATTTTGAACCAAGGCGGCATTTCTGAAATGCGCACGGGCGAGGGCAAGACACTTGTCGCCACGCTGCCGGTTTATTTGAATGCGCTTTCAGGCAATGGCGTCCACGTTGTCACCGTCAATGATTATCTTGCAAGCCGCGATGCTGAATGGATGGGCAAGGTCTATAATTTTCTAGGGCTCACAGTTGGTGTAATTATTCACGGTCTCGACGATGACCAACGCCGTGCCGCCTATGCCTGTGACATCACCTATGGCACCAATAATGAATACGGCTTTGATTATTTGCGCGACAACATGAAAATGGATCGCGGGCAAATGGTGCAGCGCGGCCATAATTACGCAATTGTCGACGAGGTGGATTCGATCCTTGTTGACGAAGCCCGCACGCCACTGATCATCTCCGGCCCGCTTGATGATAAGTCTGAGCTTTATAACGCCATCGACCGTTTGGTGCCGCAACTCACGCCCGAAGATTATGAGGTTGATGAAAAGCAAAAATCAGCCACATTTACCGAAGCCGGTAACGAAAAACTTGAAGGCATTTTGCGCGATGCCGGTATGCTAAAGGGCGACGGCCTTTATGACATCGACAATGTTTCCATTGTGCACCACGTCAATAATGCGCTCCGTGCACATACTTTGTTCCAGCGCGATAAAGATTACATCGTAAAAGACGATGATGTTGTAATTATTGATGAATTTACCGGACGTATGATGCCGGGCCGCCGCTTTTCAGAAGGCTTGCACCAAGCTCTCGAAGCCAAAGAGCGGGTTTCCATCCAACCTGAAAACCAGACTTTGGCTTCTGTGACATTCCAGAACTATTTCCGCCTTTACGACAAACTCGCAGGCATGACAGGCACGGCGTCCACCGAGGCCGAAGAGTTTGCCAATATTTACGGCCTCGATGTCAACCAGATCCCGACCAATGTGAATGTTGCGCGCGTTGATGAAGACGATGAAGTTTACCGCACAGTTGAAGAAAAATACCGTGCCATCGTGATTGAACTTGCCGCTGCTGCCCGCAAAGGCCAGCCGGTTTTGGTTGGCACGACATCGATTGAAAAATCTGAACTTCTGTCCCGCATGATTTCGGACGTGAAATATTTGAC
>JANMFT010000472.1:0-9765 GCA_031374255.1 Limoniibacter sp.
GGCGGCGGTATTCACTGCGCCACGCACGAACAACCGGAAGTATAAGCCAGTTTGCCGGAACGCTTATCTGGGTTAGAGTCGGCTGTCAGTTCAAACTTGCCGGCACAAAAACAGTGGGTGTCTTTGGCAAGTTGGTCAGCGATACGGTCAATGAATTACCAGTCAAATAATCAACTGCAAAACCGTCGCCCAGCATCGAGATAAAGCTCTGCACGGAGTTTCCACGCAAATGCATTGGTAATAGCACCGATGGGCGCAGGCGTTTAACAAGTTCACTCATCCCCGCATGGCTGAGCGTCAGCCCGCCATCGACAGGCACCATAATGACATCAAGCCTGCCTATTTGCGCATAATGGCGATCTTCCAACGCATGGTGCAAATGGCCAAGATGGCCGATGCATAAATCCGCCACCTCAAAAATAAAAATTGAATTACCGTTACGCCGCATTTCCCCTCCGGAGCGGATATCGGTCGGAACGTTGCGCACAAACATATCGCCTTCAACCACAGCGTGCTGCGCCTCGCTGATACCGTCATTGCTCCAACCCTTGAGCACATGTTTGATTGAAAGGTCTGGAGCAGGCGTCCAATGGGTTCGGTGGGCATTGTTCATTGTGGCGATGTCAGGCACCGGCGTGAGCGGAAGGCCGTAATAATCCGTTGCCGCTGTCACCCCGCCCGGCGAGGTGATTTGCCAGACCGCGTGGTCCACATAAGTCAGCAAAACTTCCGGTGCTGTTGCTTGCGCGCGGATAAATGGGATGGGCAGAGCTTCTGCTTTGACAAACATTACTCGTGGTTGAATCTCAGGGCCGGCATCGACCATAGCGAGGCATTTTGAGACAGGCACAGCGTCTTGAGCGTGTGTTGAAAGCGAAAACAGGTTCAAGCTTAAAACCAGTAATGTATTCGACAACCATTTTAGCACTTTATGCATTTTCGCGTTCCATGCCGTGTTCGATGGATAAAGAATTAGTCGCTCAATTATTCCCCGCAAGGTGTCGAACCATGCCGATTTGGAAAAGCTGCACTTGCTTTCACAATTTCGTGGCATCAGAAGGTGTCATGACTGAGCTTAAAGCCAAAGATGTTGAGAGCTATATGCGCCGCACGCCAACGCATGCGATTGTGCTGGTTTATGGGCCGGATCGCGGTCTGGTGTCGGAACGCGCCAGCCACATCGCCAAACAGTCAGGCGTTGCGCTTGATGACCCATTTTCAGCCATCCGCCTTGATGCCACCGAAATTGACGCTGACCCGCCGCGACTGGCCGATGAGGCTGCGACGATTTCCTTGTTTGGCGGCAAGCGTCTGATTTGGATTAAGGGCACCGGTGGGCCAAAATTTGTGTCTGCCGTTTCCAGCCTTTGCGAAAACCCGCCGCAAGATGCATTGGTGTTGATAGAAGCTGGCGAGCTCAAAAAAGACTCTGCACTGCGCAAAGCTGCTGAAAAATCGCCAAGCTCTGTGACTTTGCCGTGTTATGCGGACGAAGGGCGCGGAGTTGAAATCTTAATTGACGACATGCTTAAACAACATAAACTATCAATTGAACTTGATGCACGCCAGTGGCTGAAAGCGCGACTTGGCGGCGACCGGCTGGCTTCACGAAATGAACTGGAAAAACTTGCGCTTTATGCGCTAGGTCAGGGCAAAATCACGCTTGAAGATGTGCAGCAATCAGCAGGTGATGTTTCAGCCCTGTCGATCGACGCTGTTATCGAGGCTGTAATGACCGGCAATGCGGCAGCAGCCGATTCAGCCTTCAGCAAACTCGTCACCGGAAAACAGCCTTCGGCTTTGGTATTGTCTGCTCTCATCAGACAATTCCAATCTCTGCTGCCCATGCGGGAAAATATGGAGCGCGAAAGTAAATCAATTTCGACTTTGGTAGGGGCCATGCGACCACCTGTTTATGGGCCGCGCAAAGACTTTATGGAGCGGGCGCTGGGCAATTGGTCGCTTGACAGCATCGGAAGGGCGCTTGAACGCCTGCAAAACGCGACGCTGGACGCTCGCCGGAAAAGTCCGATTGAAGATGAAATCATCCGTTTTACACTTTTGGGCCTTGCCAGCGAAGCCAAACGCGGGGCAGCAGGCGGAGCAAATTGGCGGGCCTCTTAAACTTGCACTACTATTCGTTACTCGCTATTCGCATTATCACTAAACCATTGATATTAAACATCTATTTTCGCTGCAATAATGCCGTTATCGCGTCCAGTTGTTCCAAAGTCTTATAGCCAATCGTTACCACGCCGCCGCGAGCACCGTGATCGACCGTCACTTTCAAACCTGTAGCATCAGACAATGAAGCTTCTAATGCTTTGAGATCGGCATCTTTTTCCGCTTTGGCCTTGGGAGCTCCAGCCTGCTGCGACGGGCTTTGCGACAGCCGCTCAATATCGCGCACCGAAAGGCCTTCCGCCATAATGCGCCGCGCGAGACCCTCAGGATCATTGGCGGTAATCAAAGCGCGGGCATGGCCAGCCGACAATGAGCCATCAATGATAAACCCGCGCACAGCTTCCGGAAGCCGCATCAATCGCAATGTATTCGCCACATGGCTGCGGCTTTTGCCAATCACTTGGGCAAGATCGTTTTGGCTATATTGATATTGATCAACCAGCTGCTGGTAACCAGTGGCTTCTTCAATCGCATTAAGATCAGCACGCTGAACGTTTTCAACAATCGCGAGTTCCAGCGCCGTTTTGTCGTCAACCTGCTTTATAATGACAGGAATGCGCTCCAGGCCGGCGCGCTGCGCCGCCCTCCAGCGCCGTTCACCGGCAATCAATTCATAAGAACCGGGCTTGCCCGGCGCCGGCCGCACAATCACCGGCTGCACCACACCATGGGCACGGATAGAGTCAGCCAGATCAGATAACTCTTCGTCACGGAACATGCGGCGCGGATTGGCTGGGTTTGGGCCTATCGAGCTTATCAAAGCCTCTACCGCATTTGCCGCCGATTTTACTTCGATATCTGTGCGGGATGCCTGCAATAGCGGGCTATCCAACTCGCCAATCAAAGCTGCGAGGCCTTTGCCGAGGCGCTTGCGTGATGTGTCGTCTGACATAGGCGGTATCCTTGAGACAAATAGATTAGAATTTCCGGATTATCGTTACGTTTCCGAATCGATCAAGTCTAATTCACGCAGCCTTGCGGCGTTTTTCGCGTTGAATGACTTCAGACGCCAATTGCAGATAGGCTTGGCTGCCCGCACAACGCAAATCGTAGAGCAATGCTGGTTTTCCATGGCTCGGTGCTTCGGAAATTCGCACATTACGCGGAATAACGGTCTGATAGACCTTATCGCCCATAAATGCCCGAACATCATTCACCACTTGGGTCGCAAACGAGTTACGCTTATCAAACATCGTCAGCACTACGCCTTGAATTTCCAGTGCGGGATTAAGCCCTTGCTGCACTTGTTCCACGGTTTGCAGGAGTTGGCTTAAGCCTTCCAATGCGAAAAATTCGCACTGCATCGGCACCAAAATAGAATCTGCGCCGCCAAGGGCATTCAGCGTCAGCAGGTTCAAAGAAGGCGGACAATCAATCAGGATATAGCTGTACACCGGCAGCTGACCAAACGGTCCATGCGGGTTGCGTGTAGCGTCGATTGCTTTGCGAAGTCTATGAACACGGTCTGGCTGACTGGCTATTTCCATCTCAAAACCGAGCAAATCAAGTGTTGAAGCAACAACAGATAAATTAGGCACCGCTGTTGGAACTGCGGCTTCAACCAAACTCACACCGTGCACGAGGACATCATATGATGAGATCTCACGGTTTTTACGGTCAATTCCCAGTCCAGTGGAAGCATTGCCCTGCGGATCAAGATCAATCAGCAGCACGCGCTCACCAATAGCTGCCAATGCTGTCGCAAGATTGATCGTGGTGGTGGTTTTGCCAACACCGCCTTTTTGATTGGCAACAGCAATGATGCGAAGACCGGACATAAAACTTCCAATAATTAGGCCGCCAATGGCATCACATTGCGGATTTCAAGGATGACGCTACCGGTTTCGATGCGGCTCTGATGCACTACCAGATCAAATTGGAATTCACCACGGGCAGCTGTGATTTCTTCGGCATGTTCCCGCCCTTTATGGAAAAAAGCCGGGACGTTATTGCCAAATTTCGGCAAAGCAAGTTTCGGCAAAGCAAGTTGCAGCAATAGAGGCAAAGGTGCGAGCGCCCGCGCTGTCACAATATCGGGCGTTGGCAGACTGGTGATAACATCTTCAATCCGGTAATTATGAACTGTTGCAGGCAATGAAAGTGTCCGGATCACATGCCGCAAAAACGCGCATTTTTTGCTATTACTTTCGACCAGATGCACATGGCCATCGAGACTTTCTGCAAGCAAAACCGCCAGCACCAACCCTGGAAACCCGCCACCAGAGCCAAGATCAATGACGGTCTTGGCGGATGGAGCCAATTCTAAGATCTGTGCACTATCTGCAATATGCCGCTGCCGCACATCTTTCAGCGTTGAGGGCGCAACCAAATTAATCCGTGTCGCCCATTTTAAAAATTCAATTTCAAATGCTGCTAAACGGGCTTCTGTTTCACGTGAAACATTGAGGTCAAAGCCCGCATTCGTCACGCAACATCCGCCTGCAAATGCGCGTATTTCGCAGCTTTTTCTGCCATATGGATGTGAGCCACCAGCAAAGCTAAAGCTGCAGGGGTCATGCCTTCGATGCGTCCGGCTTCGGCTAAAGTTGCAGGCCGCTGACGGTTGAGCTTCATCTTCAACTCATTAGAAAGCCCGGGCATAGTGGAAAACTCTAAACCAACAGGAATAGCTATCTGTTCATCACGCTTCAAACGTTGAATATCGCTTTTTTGCCTGTCCATATAGACAGCGTATTGCGCATCATTGGCCACACGATCAGCAATACGTTGCGGTAATACGCTGAACTGCGGCCAAATCGTTGATATCCGGGCCAAATCAATTTCGGGAAATGACAATAAATCGTATGCCGAGCGCCGCACACCATCATGGTTGAGCTTCAAACCGTGGAGATCAGCTTCATTTGGTGAGAGATTTACGGCCTTTAGCGCAGTTTTAGTGGCATCAATATGAGATTGAATGTTGGTAAATCGTTGCCAACGCGACGCGGTAACGATACCCGCATCCCGCCCGATGGGGGTCAGACGCTCATCGGCATTATCCGCGCGGAGCGACAAGCGGTATTCAGCACGTGATGTGAACATCCGGTAGGGTTCCGTCACACCCCTGCTGGTCAGGTCATCAATCATCACGCCTATATAAGCATCAGCACGCCCAAGAACCAAACCATCCTGACCATTCGCGCGGCGTGCGGCGTTGAGCCCTGCCATCAAACCTTGCGCGCCCGCTTCTTCATAGCCGGTGGTGCCATTAATCTGGCCTGCTAGAAATAAGCCTGATATTTTGCGGGATTCTAAACTGGTCGTCAATTCGCGTGGATCGATGTAATCATATTCAATCGCATAACCGGGCCTGATGATGTGCGCTTTCTCAAGTCCCGGCATCGTATGGATGAATGCGCGCTGCACTTCTTCCGGCAATGAAGTCGAAATTCCGTTTGGGTAAACAGTGGAATCGTCCAACCCTTCAGGTTCCAAAAATATCTGATGGCTTTCTTTATCGTGGAAACGCACCACTTTATCTTCGATAGAAGGACAATAACGCGGCCCAACTCCTGAGATATGGCCGGAATACATCGCGGATTTTTTAAGATTGTCCTCAATGATTTTGTGGGTTTCAGCCGTTGTTCGGGTGATTCCGCAGGCAATCTGCTGCACCGTAATCACATCATTCATCAATGAGAACGGCGTTGGATCGCTATCCGCCGGCTGCATTTCCAGCTGATTCCAAGCAATTGTGTTGCCATCCAGCCTTGCCGGGGTTCCGGTTTTTAAGCGCCCAAGCGCGAAACCATGGGCTTCAAAGAATTGCGATAGGCCTTCAACGCGCTTTTCGCCGTGTCGGCCTGCTGGAATGCGCTGATCGCCAATATGAATTGTGCCACGTAGAAACGTGCCACTTGTAATGACAATTGCTGCGCACGCTAAAACTGTCCCGTCTTTTAAAACAAGTGCGGAAACAGCTCCATTATCCAACTGAACCGAGTCAGCCTCACCATCGATAATAGTGAGGCTTTCTTGGGCCTCCAACGCTCGTTGGATGAAATTACGATAGAGTTTGCGGTCAGCCTGCGTTCTTGGCCCGCGCACCGCTGCACCTTTTTTTCGGTTCAGCATCCGAAACTGAATGCCTGATGCATCCGCCGCGCGGCCCATCAAGCCATCCAGCGCATCAATTTCCCGCACCAGATGGCCTTTGCCAAGCCCTCCAATCGCCGGGTTACACGACATTACACCAATGGTCTCACGTGAAAGCGTAACGAGCGCTGTTTTGGCGCCCGTGCGCGCAGACGCCGCCGCTGCTTCCGCTCCAGCATGCCCGCCACCTACTATGATCACGTCAAAGTTTTGCATAACTCAGTTCTTGATTTAAGAAATTCTCATGAAGCCTTCGCTGGTGTGCGTCAAGTAAAACCAATAAGCCAGAATGTTTCACGTGAAACAAAGATTCCGTTGCGCATGTTTCACGTGAATCATGCGGTTTCATTTACCAATACAAAACGACGAAAATACCTGACCTAAAACGTCTTCAGTGCTGATAACCCCCGTAATACGGCCAATGCTGTCGGCGGCAATGCGCAATTCTTCAGCAGCAAATTCAACACCCTTATTGCCAGCATTAGTAAACCTAAAAAGCGCATCAAGGGCACTCTCCAATAGGGCAACATGACGCGTACGGCTTACAACTTCGCCTTCCAGCACGCCACCAACTGCTCTACGCGCAGCATTACCGATCGCTGCGATCAATTCATTGATGCCTGCGCCGGTTTTACAAGAAATTGCATGGTCAAACTCTTCTTCTAAAACAGCGCCTTCATCATTCTTTGTTTTAACATGCCAAACTGGCGCTTTAATCTCAATCTTATCCGGCGAAGTTTCGCTCAACATCAAAACGAGGTCGGCAGTCTCTATAGCAATATGTGCCCGATCAATTCCGATTTGCTCCACGCGGTCGCTGGTCTCCCGTAATCCGGCAGTATCTGAAACCACAACTTTGATTCCACCCAAGTCGAGGTAAACATCAAGAACATCCCGGGTTGTTCCGGCAATATCAGTCACAATTGCCACATCGCGCTTTGCCAGAGTGTTGAGCAAAGTCGATTTACCAACATTGGGGGCACCGGCAATCACGACCCGAAACCCCTCCCGAATAATTTCACCAATTCGAGCGGTTTTCAAATACGCTTCTAGTTCATCAATCAAATTGCCAACCACTGCATTGGCCGCACTGGCCACGCTTCCCGGCACATCGTCTTCATCAGAAAAATCAAGATCAGCCTCCAGATAGGCACGGGCTTTCAATAGTTCTGTGCGCCAGCCTTCATACAACGCCCTAAAAGCGCCGGTCGCCCCGGCAATAGCGAGTGCGCGCTGACTTTCAGTTTCAGCATCAATCAAATCGGCAAGCGATTCCATCTGCGTAAGATCGGCCTTGCCATTGGTAAATGCCCGCAGACTGAACTCACCCGCATCTGCTAGGCGGCAACCTTCTATACTCCCGAGTTCACGCAGCAAAGCCGCAACAACCGCAGAGCCGCCGTGGGATTGAAACTCGGCGCAATCCTCGCCGGTAAAGCTATGCGGTGCCGGAAACCACAATACCAGCCCTTCGTCCATCACACGGCCATCTGCCGCGACCAATTTATTCAAAGTAGCTCTGCGCGGTACAGGTAAAACACCGCAGAGCTGAGACACAACTGCTGAGGCATTAGGCCCGGATAAACGGATGACGGCAACGCCAGATGGCAACTTGCCGCTGGAAAGTGCAAATATCGTTTGTCTGCCGGAAACCTGGCTCATTGTCCTGCCTGTTTCACGTGAATCAGGGTCTATACCAAGATCGTTACGCCCGCGAATCGATCAGGTATTTATCGATCACGTATTAATCGGTCACGTATTCATGGAATCGAAGAAGGCTTGGTTATCTTTCACTTGCTTCAACTTATCGATTAAAAACTCAATCGCATCTGTTGTGCCCATAGGAGCTAGAATGCGCCGGAGCACATAAATCTTCTGCAATTGGGACTTATCAACCAGCAATTCTTCCTTACGCGTACCGGACTTCATAATATCCATAGCCGGGTAAACGCGTTTATCAGCCACCTTGCGATCCAGCACAATTTCCGAGTTGCCGGTACCTTTGAATTCTTCAAAAATGACTTCGTCCATACGGCTACCCGTATCGATCAACGCGGTAGCAATAATCGTCAGTGAGCCACCTTCTTCAATATTACGCGCCGCACCAAAAAAACGTTTTGGCCGTTGAAGCGCATTGGCATCAACACCGCCCGTCAGCACCTTGCCAGATGAAGGCACCACAGTGTTATAGGCACGGCCAAGACGCGTGATGGAATCAAGCAAAATCACAACGTCGCGACCGTGTTCAACGAGGCGTTTAGCTTTTTCGATAACCATTTCAGCCACTTGCACGTGGCGCACAGCAGGTTCGTCAAAGGTGGAGGCAATGACTTCCCCCTTAACGGAGCGCTGCATGTCGGTCACTTCTTCCGGCCGCTCATCAATCAGCAGCACAATCAAAAAGCATTCAGGATGATTTGCAGTGATCGAATGCGCAATGTTTTGTAAAAGTACGGTCTTGCCGGTACGCGGGGGCGCAACAATCAAGCCACGTTGGCCCTTACCAATTGGGGATACCAAATCCATCACGCGCGGTGATAAATCGCGCTTTTTGCCTTCTGGAAAATCATATTCGAGTTTCAAACGTTCGTCAGGATAAAGCGGCGTTAGATTATCAAAGTGAATTTTATGCCGGATTTTTTCTGGATCTTCAAAATTGATCGTATTGACCTTCAGCAAGGCAAAGTAACGCTCACCATCTTTTGGAGACCGGATCGGCCCTTCCACGGTATCGCCTGTTTTGAGCGAAAACCGGCGGATTTGGGAAGGCGAAATGTAAATATCATCGGGGCCGGGCAGATAATTGGCCTGCGCCGAGCGCATAAAGCCAAATCCGTCCTGCAGCAGCTCAACAACGCCTTCGCCGATGATCTCAACATCTTGGTCAGACAATTTTTTCAAAATAGCAAACAGCAATTCTTGCTTGCGCAATATGCTGGCATTTTCAACTTCCATTGATTCTGCATAGGCAATCAGCTCTGGCGGCTTTTTGCTTTTGAGTTCCTGAAGTTTCATTTCTTGCATCGAATTATTCCGGAAGTTGTAAATGTGGCAACGCATTCTAGCGTTTAGGTCACATCAAAAGGGGCGCAGTTCAAACAAATCGGGGATACGGAACGGAGACACATGAGCGCTGCACATTCAGGCCCGGCGAATGCGGACCAAAATTATTTAGGCTAATCCCGTTAAACTTGCAAGGCCACCAAATCCACTGCCGTCAAAATGGCTTTACGATCACCATCACGATTATGATAATCATCAGAATCGTTGGCACTTCATTGACAATACGCCAGTGTTTCTGGGTCTTCATGTTCGCGTCAGTTGCAAACAAGCGTACAGATTTCGCCATATACATATGGCTCACCGTCATCAGCACCACCGCCAGCAGCTTCACATGAAACCAGCCTTCGCTGAAGTGACCACCTGAATAACCATGATACAGTCCTAGTACCCACGACAGTATCATCGCCGGGTTCATAATGATTT
>JANMFT010000473.1:0-3509 GCA_031374255.1 Limoniibacter sp.
CGTTTCAACATCGCGGATGGTGACATAGGCCTCGTGATTAAGCGGCAGTTCGCGAATGCGGGCGGCTTCTTTGGCGGCAAAGGCCTGTGGTGTGCCGTCAGGCATAGCTCCGGATTCTGCAGCAGGTTTTGGCGCGGTTGGTTCTAAATCCGGGCCGCGTGTATCCCCATCAACCACAATATTTGCAGCATCAATGGCTGACGCATCCGTGCCGGTCGCCTCGGCAATACGGCGGGTCAGCGTCGTAAATTCCATGGCCTTCAAATAGGCTACCAGCTTTGGCCCGTCTGTTGGCTCAAGCACCAGCGCATCAATCGGCAATTCCAATTCGCAATCGACTTTCAGTGTGACAAGCTGGCGCGACAGCAAAGCCATATCGCGGTTGGCGATAATCGCCTCACGGCGCTTTTCCTGTTTGATCTCGCCAGCGCGTTCCAGAAGCGCGTCAAGCGTGCCATATTCATCCAGCAGTTGCGCGGCGGTTTTGGGGCCGATGCCCGGAATACCCGGCACGTTGTCGGTGGAATCACCAACGAGCGCCTGAAGGTCGATCATTTTTTCTGGGTAAACGCCGAATTTCTCAAACACGCCATCCAGCCCGATTTCTTTATCTTTCATCGGGTCATACATCGTCACGTTTTTGGTGATCAGCTGCATCAAATCCTTGTCGGACGAGATAATTCGCGTATCGCCGCCTTGCTCGGCCATCTGGCGGGCGTAAGTCGCGATAATATCGTCTGCTTCAATACCTTGCTGTTCAATACAAGGCAGGCCGAACGCGCGAGTCGCCTCACGGATCAGGGCAAATTGCGGCACCAGATCTTCGGGCGGGGCCGAGCGGTTGGCCTTATATTCAGAGTATAGATCGTTGCGGAACGTTTTTGATGAATAATCAAAAATAACGGCAAAATGGGTTGGCACCACACCCACGGCGGTGTCGCGGGCATCGACCAACAATTTCCACAGCATGTTGCAAAAACCGGAAACCGCATTGACCGGCATGCCGTCTGATTTGCGGCTGAGCGGCGGCAAAGCGTGATAGGCGCGGAAGATATAGGCCGAGCCGTCTACGAGAAAAAGTGTTTTAGAGTTTTGGGGCGTGGTTTGGGTCATGGGCGGAGATTAGCGGCGCGAACGCACGGCGTCCATTGGAACCTAATTCAATTCAAATTTTAGTATTTCAGAAACTTCGTTTTAACTTGGCCGTGCCAATTTCCAGAGATGAACATACATCCAAACAGCGTTCCCACCTTGGTTTACGGCCCGTTGAGCGACCTTCGAACAGGCTCATTCTCAACCCGCGCCAATATGCTGGGCAGTGTTTTGGTGGTGCTATATTGCAGTATCATAGCCATTATCGCGCTCGGCTTTCCGCTCTCGAACTGGGATATGATTCCATATACGGCTTTGGCGCAGGCAACGCCCGGTCAGGATATGGCGACAATTCATGCGTCTGCCTACGAAGCCGTGAAACTGGCGGTTTCGCCGGGCGATTTCATGGAGTTAACTGAAGACCGCAATTACCGCATTGCGCAATATGCGTCATCCGATGCCTTTACGACCATGTTGCCAATGTATGAAGTAAAATGGCTTTACGTTGAAAGCGTGCGTGCGATTTCCAGTTTTATTGGCGTGATTCAAGCCGAACGCGTGATCAATGCAGCTGCGATGATAGCGTTCGGCCTGATGATCAGCTTTTGGCTCAACGCCAACCGCGCTTTGGCGTTTGCACCCATTGTGATTGCCGGTCTGGCGTTATGCGACATAGGCACCGTCGCCCGCATAACGACGCCTGATATGATGGCTGGCACATTTGTTCTGGCTGCGATGCTTGCTTTGCAACGCAAACATTCGGTCATTGCGGCAATTGCCATGATTGCGGCTGTGGCAACGCGCCCCGATCATATTCTGCTTGCGGGCTGTTTGGCTGTGGCACTGATACATGCGAACCGTGATTGGAAAGGCGCTGCTTTGCTGGTGCTGCCCTCACTAGCCACTTTTGCGTTTGTTTCGAACGTTGATAATTATCCCGGCTGGTGGGCGCACGTATATTTGACCCAGATTGAATATGTGCCGACACTTGATGGTTTTAGACCGGAGTTTTCATTGACAACCTATATTTTTGCAGTTGTTAAGGCCGCGTCGCGTGCGATTGCGGAAGAAGGCTGGCCTGTTTTGCTTCTGATGCTGATCCTCGGTTCGGCGTGGATGACGCAGAAAATCGAGAATGTCTCGCGCCGCGACATGGCTTTGGTCATCGCAGTGCTGATGGCTGTGGTTGGCAAATTCATGATTTTTCCGATCAATGAAGGCCGATTCCACTTTGCTTATCTCGTGCCAGCACTGCTTCTGCTGGTGGCAATCTGGGCCAATTCTCAGGCGCAAACGGAATTGGGCGAAAAAAGCCGTGCCCTAACGTAATTATTTTCAACTTCCTTAACTGAATGTAATATTGCTGCCCTTGAATTGCCCCAATCACGTGGCCATCTCACAAATATCGGTGCACAACCGAATTCCGGATCAAGGCACGTCCCCCGCCTCCCCGGATTGCACGTGAAAGCCAGTCCCCCTCTCGGCTTTTTCTGCGCACGTGATAAGGCCGCTGTGGTAAACCCCCTCCTCCACAGCGGCCGATCCGTTTTTTGCACCCATTTAGCAGTTTCATTGAACAGCATGCGCGGTTAGTTTGTGGCAAAAGGATTCGTGCCATGCTGACCACACCGATTGAAGCTGTTTTGGCTGCGCTGGATGCCGGCCTTGACGAAAGTCTTGCGCGTCTTGGCAAACTCATTGCTATTCCATCAATTTCCACCGACCCCGCGTATGATCATGAATGTGTCCGCGCGGCTGAATGGCTGGTGGCTGATCTCAAAACCATCGGTTTTGAAGCCTCTATAAGGCCAACCACCGGCCAGCCAATGGTTGTGGCTCATATGGCAGGCCCAAAAAATGCCCCGCATATTTTGTTCTACGGCCATTATGACGTGCAACCGGTTGACCCGCTTGAGCTCTGGACATCGAGCCCGTTTGCCTCCTCAGTCATTGACACGCCAAACGGCAAAGTGATTACAGGTCGTGGCGCGGCGGATGATAAAGGCCAGTTGATGACCTTTGTGGAAGCCTGCCGCGCTTGGAAGAATGTTAGTGGCGGCTTGCCGATATCTGTAACAATTCTGTTTGAAGGCGAAGAGGAAAGCGGCTCAAAATCGCTGCAACCGTTTCTCAACGCCAATATCGATGAACTCAAAGCCGACGCAGCTTTCGTTTGCGATACTAATATGTGGGATGCCAACACGCCGTCGATCTCTACGGGCCTGCGCGGCATGGTTGGCGAAGAAGTCATCGTGAAAGCTGCCGACCGTGATTTGCATTCCGGTTATTTCGGCGGTGCTGCGGCCAACCCGATCCATATTCTGACAAAAATTTTGGCTGAGATGCGCGATGATAAAGGCCGCGTCACGATCCCTCATTTTTATGAC
The DNA here is from genome assembly GCA_031374255.1 of Limoniibacter sp. GTDB lineage: Bacteria > Pseudomonadota > Alphaproteobacteria > Rhizobiales > Rhizobiaceae > JALOTE01. The sequence goes on from JANMFT010000473.1 coordinate 3,480, forward strand.
GGTGTATCTGAGACGCCCGACGAGATCAAA
>JANMFT010000020.1:0-1683 GCA_031374255.1 Limoniibacter sp.
GTGACGCCATTGTCGCGCCGCTTGGCTGCCATAGCGCCAACCAATGGTTTGGCGATTGTCGCTGATGCTGACCCCTCCAAAACCTATGTTGTCAAAGGTTATTTTTCAGCGCTTCCGGAAAACGGTTCGACCACCATCGTGTTTGTCTGGGACGTATTTGACCCGACTGGCGTGCGCCAGCACCGCATTCAAGGCCAGGAAAGCGTGGCTGGAACTGCGGCGGATTCGTGGTCGATTGTGCCGCCTGCGACGATGGAAAAGATTGCTGATCGCACGATTGCGGATTTTAAAGCTTGGCAGGGTGGCGTGGCCGCGCCGGTGCCGGTTAAACTACCAGTTGTTGCGCCTGTAACTCCCGCCGTGGTTCCACCAGTTACACCAGGAATTGTTCCGCCAGCCACACCGGTAACGCCCGCTATTATACCCACTGTTCCGGCACTGCCACCGAGCATCAAGAACTAGGCGCGCTCGTGATTAACCCAACCGCCAAATTGCCGGTGCTTAACTTCGCACAAGTGGTGACAAACCGTTGCAATCGCCGCTGCCAACGCTAAAAGCCCGTTCATAGCTGTAGCGCGACATAAGCCCATGAAACTTTTTGCCGGCAATTCAAACCGCATTTTGGCCGAGGCTGTTTCGGCCTATCTTAATGTGCCGCTTGGAAAAGTCGTGGCGCGGCGCTTTGCGGATCAGGAAATTTTCGTTGAAGTGCAAGAAAACGTGCGCGGTGAAGACGTATTCATCCTGCAGTCCACCTCTGCGCCCGCCAATGATAATCTGATGGAATTGCTGATTATGATTGACGCGTTCCGCCGCTCATCAGCAAAACGTATCACCGCTGTTATCCCGTATTTTGGTTATGCGCGCCAAGACAGGAAAACCTCCGCGCGCACGCCGATTTCTGCCAAGCTGGTTGCAAATTTGATCACCGAGGCGGGCGCTGACCGTGTGCTGACGCTGGATTTGCATGCCGGTCAAATTCAAGGTTTTTTCGATATTCCAACCGATAACCTTTATTCAGTGCCAACGCTTGGCCGCGATGTTGTGCGAACCAAAGACGTGTCGAACGTTGTTGTAGTGTCACCCGATGTGGGCGGCGTTGTGCGCGCTCGGTCGCTGGCCAAGCGGCTGGATGCCGGCCTTGCCATCGTCGATAAGCGCCGCGAAAAGGCAGGCGAATCTGAAGTGATGAACGTTATCGGCGATGTTAAAAACAAAGACTGCATTTTGGTGGACGATATTGTTGATAGTGGAGGCACGCTATGCAACGCAGCTGATGCTCTCATGGCACGCGGCGCAATCAGCGTGACGGCCTATATCACCCATGGCGTATTGTCCGGCGGCGCTGCGGAGCGGATTGTCAATTCGCAGCTCAAAGAATTGGTCATTACGGATTCCATCCAGCCAACCCCGGCAGTGATGAACGCCCGGAACATCCGCGTGTTGTCGATGGGCGAATTGATCGGCGAAGCCATCAGCCGCACCGCCAATGAAGAGTCGATTTCGAATTTATTTGATTGAGGGAAAACAAGGCCCTCCCCAACCCCTCCCACAAGTGGAGGAGCTTAGAACGGCGCTTTTAGAATTAGCCCTGATAGAACTGCGCACAAAAAATGACTTCGAATGTGCAGCGCAAAAGCCCCTCCCCTTGTGGGAGGGGTTGGGGAGGGTGTTGTTTCACAA
>JANMFT010000026.1:0-1544 GCA_031374255.1 Limoniibacter sp.
TGAGCTTACGGCCTTTACCCAAACCGTGCCAGCCAACCGACCAATTTGCGCACAAATGGCTTGCGGGTTTGCGGCGTATAAAACGAGACTGCTGCACGTTTGCCGATTTCCGTCATGGTCGGGTAAGGCGGCACATAGCCGGCAATGTCCCGAACGCTCATGTTTTTGGAAATTGCCAGCGCCCAAAGGTTGATCATTTCGCCTGCCCCGGCCCCGGCAATACCAGCGCCAAGGATGCGGCCTTTGGCATTAGTAATCACTTTAATCAGTCCAGCGGTTTTGAGTTCGGCCTGCGCGCGGTCGTTTTCGCCGTAAGGCCAGCGCAGCACGTTCAGCGCAATATTGGCCTTGCGGGCATCGGCTTCAGTCATACCGACATTTGCAAGTTCAGGGTCAGTATAGGTTGACCAAGGAATGTGCCGCGTTTGGTTTTTGATCGGCAAACGAAACAATAATGCGCGAATGACCAGCCCCGCCTGATAACCTGCAACATGGGTAAATTGCAGGCCGCCCGCAACATCACCTACAGCATAAACGCGGCGGTTGGACGACCGCAAATCTGTGCCAACGGATATTCCGCGACGGTCAAAATTAATTTTGGCGCTTTCCAAACCAAGGCCATCGACAGTGGCTTTACGCCCTGCCGCCACCAAAATGTGTGAGCCTTCAATTGTGACAGCACCATTTATGCCTTCTGCGTTCACGCGGATGATATTTTTACTGCGGCGCTCAACACTGACAACTTTGGTGTCTTCTAAAATTGTGACGCCATCTTCGCGCATACGTTCCAGCACCACACGCGCCAATTCCGGGTCATCTTTACCGAGCGCTTTTGCGCCTTCAATAACGGTCACCTCACAGCCAAGCCTTTGATGCGCCTGCGCCATTTCCATGCCGATCGGGCCTCCGCCAATAATGATCAGTTTTTGCGGGCGTTTAACCTGCTCAAACAGGCTTTCATTGGTGAAATATTCAACATCGCTCAACCCTTGGATTGGCGGGACAAAGGCCGACGAGCCGGTGGCAATCACGAAGCGGCGGGCTTTGATATGAAATTCGCCAGCCTCAACCGTATTTTTATCGATGAACTTTCCTGCGGCTTCAATCACTTTAACACCAAGCGCAGTGAAGCGCTCCACAGAATCATTGGGTGCAATTGCGCTGATCACGGCATGCACATGGTCGTGCACGGCTTTGAAATCCACATCGGGTTCAACGGATTTAATGCCGAACTTATGGGCATGGCGCATGGCATCGGCGGCTTTACCTGCTGCGATTAATGCTTTTGAGGGAACACAGCCATAATTCAAGCAATCACCGCCCATTTTGCCTTTTTCAATTAGCACGACCGAAACGCCGAAGGATGCGGCGGCGGCGGCAATTGTAAGCCCGCCGGAACCGGCCCCGATCACGCAAATGTCAGGTTTCAGAAGTGTGGCCATGGTGAAAATCCGTTCGGGTCAGGCAGTCTTGCGTAAGCGCTTTATCACGATCGGTAATAAAGCTGCTAAAGCCAATACGATAAAGGCAGTTAATAGTTGCGG
>JANMFT010000058.1:0-5429 GCA_031374255.1 Limoniibacter sp.
GCAATACCCAAAACCATCACACCGACACCGAGATGACCCAGCATTGCACCCCAGTTGGAACGTGGCAGATTGATCAAACGGCGAATGCCTTCTGCTGGTTTTGACCATTGCCAGCGAGCGCGATAGGCAATTTCTGAAATCGCACCTGCAATTACCCAGAATCCAAGAACTATTGCGAAAAGTGCCCAAAAATCACGGCTGCCACTATAAATTGAAACTGCAAGAAAAATGATAATCCCGACTCCGGTTCCTGCATAAAGCCGCTGCGCCACACCTTTAACGTCGCTGCGTTTCCACGTGAGAAACGGGCCGAACGGCATGGCCAGCAACAATGGCAAACAAAGCGGTAAAACGGTTAGGTTGAAGAACGGTGCGCCGACTGAAATTTTGCCGCCGGTCAAAGCCTCATAAAACAAGGGGTAAAGTGTGCCGATAAATACGGTTGCGGCTGCAGCTGACAGGAACAAATTGTTGAGCACCAAAGCGCCTTCGCGGCTGACCGGCGCAAACATACCGCCGCCTTGAACGGCGTTGGCGCGGGCGGCAAACAACGTCAGGCTGCCGCCGATAAAGACGCAAAGAATGATCAGGATAAACACACCACGCGTCGGGTCAGAAGCGAACGAATGCACCGATGTCAGCACACCAGAGCGCACCAAAAACGTGCCGAGCAGTGATAGAGAGAACGTCAGAATCGCGAGCAGGATTGTCCAGACCTTAAGGGCATTGCGCTTCTCAACGACAATCGCCGAGTGCAAAAGTGCGGTGCCCAAAATCCACGGCATCAATGACGCGTTTTCGACCGGATCCCAAAACCACCAGCCGCCCCAGCCAAGCTCATAATAAGCCCAATATGACCCCATCGAAATGCCAAGCGTCAAAAACAGCCACGCCGCCAACGCCCAAGGCCGCACCCAGCGCGCCCAAGCGCTGTCAACGCGGCCTTCGATCAATGCGGCAACTGCAAATGCAAACGTGACCGAAAAACCGACATAGCCCAAATATAAAAGCGGAGGGTGGATGGCGAGGCCGATATCTTGCAGCAGCGGGTTCAGATCCTGTCCCTCCATTGGAGCTGGGTTGAGGCGCAAAAACGGATTGGATGAAAATAAAATAAATAGCAAAAATGCGACTGATATCGAACCTTGAACGCCGATGACATTGGCTTTGAGGCGCGAAGGCAAATGCCGCCCGAACAAAGGGATTGATGCCCCAAACAGCGCAAGGATCAGCACCCACAACAGCATGGAGCCTTCATGGTTTCCCCAGACGCCCGAAAACTTATAAATCAGCGGTTTCAGCGTATGTGAATTTTCCCAGACGTTCCGAACAGAAAAATCAGAGGCGACATAGGCTGCGGTCAATGCCAAGAATGACAGCGCCACCAGCACCAGCTGCACCATCGATAGCGGCCCGGCGGTCGCCATAAGCCGCATATCACCGCGTGATGCGCCGATCATCGGCACGGCCATTTGCAGCAACGCCGTCACCAATGCCAACACAAGGGCAAAATGGCCGATTTCTGTGATCATCAAGCCTTGCATCATGGTGTTTTGGCTTTCTCACCATAAGCTCTGCCGTCTTCCTGCCAATGACCTTGCGCTTTAAGTGCCTCTGTCACTTCGGCGGGAATGTAGTTTTCATCGTGTTTAGCCAGCACCGTATCGGCTACAAATGCGCCTTCGGCAGAAACCGCTCCATCGAGCACCACGCCTTGGCCTTCGCGGAATAAATCAGGCATGATGCCTTCATAGCGCACGACCAGATCCTTGGCAGTATCTGTCACGGTAAAAACATGGCTCGTGCCGTCGCGTTTCCAAGATGCGTCTTTTACCAACCCACCAACCCGAACGCGCTGGCCGGTCATTAAGCCTCCCGACGCAATATCCGATGGCGATCTGAAGAACACGATTTTATCATTCATCGCATAAAGCGACAGTCCAGCGGCGACTGACAAAACCACGCCCGCCGCGCCTATAATAATCAACCGGTTTTGCTTACGCCTGTTCATAAATCCATGTCTCAAATGCCAAGGCTGGTGGCAAGGGCATCAATTGCCGCGCGTTGGGGCGACCCGTCCGCAAACTCACCCCGCGCCGTTGCCAAATCCGCCGTGGCCTGAGCGCCATCCCCTAAAACCTGCCGCGCACGGATGAGTTGCAGCCAGCCATCAACATCTTTCGGGTTGTCTTCCAATTTAGCCGCCAATCCCTCCACCATGCCTTTGATCATGTCCTGACGCTGCTCTGGGGTCATGTCACCGGCAGCTTGAATTTGCTCGGGTGTGGGGCCGACCTGCATTCCGCCGAGGCCCGCAAGACGCTGTTCGGCAATCTGCAACCAAGGTGGATTTGCACCCTTAAAACGCGCAATCAAAGTTTGCCAATTGGCTTTTGCTTCATCGGCTTTGCCGGATTGTTCCAGATTGATGGCGAGATAAAACAGGGCTTTTTGGTTTTCGGAATCAAGTCCAATTGCCTCACTGAACGCTTTTGCAGCCTCGACGCTTACTTTTCCATCCGCTTTGGCAACTAAAATTTCAGTGCGGTCAGCCATCAGATTGGCCCGCGTCACTCCATCGCCTTGGTGGAATGTGATCGCCTTTTCATAGGCGCTGAGCGCATCATCAATGCGCCCCATCCGGTAGTAAATCGGTGCGATCAGGCTCCAGCCTTGGCTGTCTTCGGGCTGCTCTCTAAGGCGCTGTTCCACACGCTCAACCAGTGAAGCCACTTCGCGCTGGCCATCAATTGCCGCACGGTCGAGCCGTGTTGCAAAGTTCTGGTCGGCATATTCCGGTTGGCCAAGTTGCATGTAAAGCGGGATCGCCAAAATCGGCAGAAGAGCAAACAATGCAAACGCCTGCGAATGATTTAATGTGAGTCTCGGCTGTGGCGCGGCTTCCAATGCAAGCAATCTGCGGCCAATTTCAGCGCGGGCAGCGTCGGCCTCGGAAGCGTTTGCAAACCGCGTGCCCTTGTCGGCATTAACCTCGTTTAATTCAGCTGCTAGAGCGCGCATCAAAGCCGGTTTGGTGGTGTCGGCTTTGCTTGTCCGGCTCAGCGGAATGTAGACCGCCAGCATCACAATCATCACGAGTAATGTGGCGGCAATCCAAAACATCGGCGGCAACATGTCTTTCATGGCAGTGAGCGGGACATAAGCCAGTGCCTGTGGCAAAACAATGATATGCGGCCAAGAAGCGCAATAAATCCGTGCGATGAAATTGGCGCAATAAAAAAGGCGGAGCCAAAGCCCCGCCTATTCAAAACAAATATGAAGCAGTCTATTTCATGGCCGCTTCGGTGATGTCTTTGGTATAGGCGCCTTCCGGCATTTTAGTGATGATTTTCTGCGCCATTAACGCTGCAACCGTACGGTCGTAAACCGCCGTATCAAGCGTGCCGTTTGGATCAGAAATCAGCTTGGCAATTTCGCCCATCATGCGCTTTTGGGCAACTTCGGTTTGTGCGCCGGAGGCATCATTTTCAAGCGTGATCATCGCCGCTTCATCCGGGTTGGCAACGGCATATTGCCAGCCTTTCATCGAGGCCTTCACAAAGCGGGTGAGTTTGTCTTTCATTGCCGGATCAGCCAAGTCTTCCTCTTTAACATAAAGTCCGTCTTCCATCAGATCATTGCCCATGGCGGAATAGTTAAAGACAACCAGATCTTCCGGTTTGAAACCGGCATCCAGCGCTTGGAAATATTCGTTGTAAGTCATCACTGAAATGCAATCGGCTTCTTTGTTGACGAGCGCTGAAACATCAAAGTTTTGTTTGAGCACCGTTACGCCATCAGGGCCGCCTTCGGTTGAAAGGCCAAGTTTGCTCATCCATGCAAAGAACGGATATTCATTGCCGTAAAACCATGTGCCAAGTGTTGTGCCTTTAAAGTCTGCTTCGGTGGCCACTTTGCCGCCTTTGGCGCAAATCATTTGCAAACCGGCTTTACCGAATGGCTGGGCAATATTGACCAGTGGAACGCCCTTTTCACGGGCAACCAATGCGCCGCCCATCCAAGCCACGATTACATCGGCGCCATCACCGGCAATAACCTGCTCTGGCGCAATGTCCGGGCCGCCGGGTTTGATTTCAATGTCGAGGCCAGCTTCGGTGTAAAAGCCTTTGTCTTTGGCCACATAATATCCGGCGAATTGGGCTTGGGTGACCCATTTTAGCTGCAGCGTCAGCTTGTCGGCCGCCATGGCTGAAAATGCGGCCAGCGAAAATGCGCCTGCCAGAAGGGTGGTTGTAAGTTTCTTCATTGTGCCTCTCCTAATGCGTCTCATCCCCTTCGGATGGACGGATGCCAGAACGTAACAAATCGCTCCAAGAGCGCAAGCGCCCCATATGAGAGCGAACCGGCCAGCGCCGAAATTGCAATTGCGGCCCACACCATATCGACGTTGAGTTTGCCAACCTCGGTTGAAATGCGAAAGCCTAATCCGCTGACGGGTGAGCCGAAAAACTCCGCCACAATTGCGCCAATCAAAGCCAGTGTCGAGTTGATTTTAAGGGCGTTGAAAATAAACGGCATCGCCGCTGGCAGCCGCAATTTAATGAGCGTTTGCCAATAGCCCGCAGCATAAGTGCGCATCAAATCTTTCTGCATGGTGTCGGTCGCGGCCAAACCTGCCACCGTGTTGACCAGCATCGGGAAGAACACCATCGCCACCACAATGGCGGCCTTGGATTGCCAATCAAACCCGAACCACAATACCATGATCGGTGCTAAACCAATGATCGGCAGCGACGCCACAAAATTACCGAGCGGCAATAAGCCTGCCCGCAAAAACGGTACACGGTCCGCAAGAATGGCGACGATGAACCCCGCGCCACAGCCGATGACGTAGCCACTGATGACGGCCTTCAAATAGGTCTGGCGAAAGTCTGTCCATAATAGGCTGGTGGATTGTATGAGCTTGGCCCAGATCATGCTCGGCGCGGGCAGCAGGATTTGTGACACGTTAAAGCCACGTACGAGGGCTTCCCACAACACCAGTAGCGTCACACCAAACAAAAGCGGGATGAACAGATTAACCGCTTTTTGCGTGAAGCCATTCCCAAATTCGCGGCGCGACAGAAACTCGTTCGAAGCCCAAGCGGCCAGCCAAAACACCAATGCAAAAATGACCCAACTCATGCCTGCACCAACCCATAGCGGCGCAAAACCTGTTTGTGCGCAAAACTAATCATCGCAACCAGCAACGCCGCCAGTGCCGCCGCCATAAACAGCGCCGACCAGATTTGAATGGTTTGGCCATAATATGAGCCCGCGAGCAATCTCGCGCCCAAGCCAGCCTGTGCACCGGTTGGCAACTCGCCGACAATCGCCCCGACAAGGCTAATTGCAATAGCCACTTTCATCGATGTGAACAGGTATGGCAGCGCCGATGGCCAACGCAGTTTGGTGAAAGTCTGCGCGCC